>CAMBAN010000005.1 GCA_945864145.1 uncultured Lachnospiraceae bacterium
ACAATCCCATCCAATATCATAGCTTGTCATAAATGGAACCATCTTATCTGCATCTGCACCAAGTAAAGTATCTGCATTGTCCTTAAAAGCTACTAACATTTCTTCAAATTCAGCTTTGTTTGCAGGTGCTTCCATTCCTAACTTATCAAGCCAGTCCTGACGTACAAAGGTAACGATTCTCTGCTGCTCTGCTCTCTTACCTTCAATAGCCCATATAGTTCCATCCTTAGGGTCTTCATTCCATAACATATTTGTGTCGCCAAGCCAGTTCCAAAGGTTTGAAATTTCACTCTTATACTGTTCCAAAGATTCGCTCAGGTCAATGACACCACCCATCTGAGCATATGTTAATACAGTCGGATAGCTGTAAGTAACACAGATATCAGGAGCATCTCCTGATGCAAGAAGGTTGTTGATTTCTTCCGTTTCTGTCCATCTTGGAACCTTCTTAAATATTACTTCTACATTGTGTTCTTCCAGCATTCCTTTTTTAATGTACTCTGTGTACATATTGTTCTCCGGATCAGAACCTCCATCATTACCACGGTCATAAACCTCAACTGTAATCTGTCTTGTTTCAGCAAATTTTCCATCTACTAATTCGCCGGTTGCTTCTGCTTCTGCCACAGCAGCCTCTGTTTTTGCTTCGCTGCTTTCTGTTGTAGCTGCAGCATCCTTTGATGTCGTCTGTGAAGCATTGTTCGCATCGCTTCCACATGCAGCCAGGGATAATACCATACTGCATGCCAGTAAGATTGAAATCACTTTCTTCTTCATTCTTTTAACCTCCCACATATATTCATTATCTAAAAAACAGGTGTCCCTGTTAATTATTCTTTTACAGCTCCCAATGTAACACCATGAATAAAGTATTTCTGAAGCCATGGATAAATCATCAGAATAGGAATTGTTGAAAACATTACAATTGCAGCTTTCAGGGATTCTGCAAGACCCGGTGTAGAAAAGCCTTCCTGTGTTGCCACTTCTACCTGATTGATATTATTTAAAATGTTATAAAGCAATAGCTGCAACGGATAATACTCCGGTGTTTTCACATACATCAACGCATCTGAATAACCGTTCCAACGTCCTACTGCATAGAACAGCGCCAATGTAGCCATAACAGGCTTGGATAATGGTACATAGATTTTCACCAGAATCTGGAAAAATGTTGCACCATCAATTTCTGCTGATTCCCTCAAGCTGTCCGGAATACCATAAAAGAAGCTTCTCATGATAATCATATTGTAAACACTTAAACAGCTTGGAATAATCAATACCAGCGGACTATCCAGAAGATTTAATGACTTCATTAATAAGTAGTTTGGAATTGTTCCTGCATTAAAGAACATGGTAACCGTAATAAATACGTTGATTACTTTACGTCCAATCAATTTTTCAAAAATCAATGGATATGCACAAAGTGTAGTCATTGTCAAAGATACAACGGTACACACAACCGTCAAAAATACTGTCCAAAAAAATGCCGTAATATATTTTGAGTCCTTTAAAACGGTAGCATATGCATCAAAATTTAATCCTTTTGGTAACAAATAAACCTGATTACGAACCAGATACTGCGTATCACTTAACGATTTTGCAAGCAAATTAATCATTGGTACGACGCAAATGATACTTACCAACACACAGACTAAAACAAAAATCCAGTCTCCAATTCTATTTCTTGTTGATTTTACTTTCATTTCACTTACCTCCTACCAAATTCCACGTTCGCCAAGTTTTCTTGAAATCCAGTTCGCCATAAGTAGGAAGAATACACCAACAACTGACTGGAATAAACCAACGGCTGTAGTAAGTGAAAATTGCAATCCCTTAATACCGGTTCTATATACAAAAGTAGAGATTACATCTGCTACTTCCATTACTAAATTATTCTGTAATGCAAACGGTCTGTCAAAGCTGCTTCCCAAAATATTACCTAAGTTCATAATCAAAAGAACAACGATAGTAGGTTTGATACCCGGTAAGGTAATGTGCCACATTTTTCTTAATCGCCCTGCTCCATCTACAGAGGCCGCTTCATAAAGCTCCGGATTAATACCGGCAATGGCTGCTAAATATACGATAGAGTTCCAACCAAAGCTTTGCCAGATACCAAGTCCAATATAAGTACCAATCCAATGCTTTGGATCATTTAAAAATGGAATGGCTTCTCCTCCTAAATTCTTGATAACCATATTAACAAGTCCACCATTTGGTGCAAAAAGCTGAAGTGCCAAACTTGAAATAATGACCCAGGAAAGGAAGTGAGGCATATAGGCAATTGTCTGTACCACTCTCTTAAAATTTTTGAAGCACAATTCATTCAAAATGAGTGCAAAAATAATTGGTGCCGGAAAACCTAAAATCAAATCCATCAGATTCAGGGTAACCGTATTTCTTAATGCATAAAGGAAATCCTTATTCTTAAATGCTTTTATAAAATATTCAAAGCCATGATTTTTTGCCAAAGGCATTTTCCATACGCTTTCTACAATACTGTATTTCTTAAATGCAATCTGAATGTAAATCATTGGAGCATATTTGAATACAATTAAATAAATAATTGGCAATGCCAACAGTGCATATAACTGCCAATATCTTTTCATATACACGCGAAAATTTACTTTCCTTTTCGCAACGTAATTTTTTCTCTTTTTCAACACACTTATTTTCCTCCCCACAAAATATGAACATAACTTGTTTACATAAGTAATGTCGAATATTCACTTTATACAACGCTTTTATGATAATTGTGAACATAATATACATTACTCACAAAAAGATAATATCATTTTCAAATAGCAAAATCATTGTAAATATAACATAGAACATTGCAAATATCACTCTATTAATGTATGATATTGTATAGTGATTTATGAGATTAGCTTACTTTTTTTGTGCAACTTATCAATAACCATCAACTAATCAAATATTCTCATTTTTTGGGAGGTGCTTATGTCTTTAGTCGAATATCATAAGAAAACAAATAAGATTTTTTCAGAATTTGGATGTCACTTTCATAATGCCTATGAAATATACCATTTCATCTGTGGTGACGCAGATATTATGATTGAGGGAAAAATTTATAAATTACTCCCTCACAGTCTGGTATTACTTGCCCCTGGTATTCTTCATGGAATACAGGTCAATTCCACTAAGGACTATGTCAGAAATGTTCTTTATATTTCCAATAAAGATGTCATTCCCGAACGTCTTTATACCTTGACCAATATTGTTCCGGACATCAGAAAAGACCCCAGTAAGGCCTTTATTTATGAGCATACTGAGGCTTTTCGAATGGACGAGTTCTACTATAATATTTTTCAGTTGGAAATACAGCCAAAAGAATTCAAAAAAACATTTGAACCGATTTTCAATGAAGCTTTCCTGGCACAGTTAAATATCCTGTGTTGTACCCTGAAACCGGCAGATGCAGAATTTAGAACAGATAATAAAGTTACTGAAATTGTTCAGTACATTAATCAACATTTAGCGGAACCACTCTCCCTTGACCAGATTTCTTCCCGTTTTTTTATCAGCAAAAACTATCTTAATAAACTGTTTAAGCAATATCTGGGTACTACCATAAACGAATACATTCGTTACAAACGTGTTGCAATTGCAAGACAATACATGATACAGGATGGAGATTCCGCTATGACCGCCGCCTTGCGTGTTGGTTTTTCTGACTACAGCTCCTTCTACAGAACCTATAAAAAATATATCAAATCCTCACCTAGGGACGATTTGTAAGTTCTATTTTACATTTTTTGCATAATAGGAAACAAATTCCCACATATTATAATTTTTCTTCCAAATGGAAGAAAACTCTGATTGGGAAACAGGGCATTCTCCTCTTCCAACTTCAATTGCAATACTTGGTGTGTTCTGTACCATCATGACCCAATCTCCAAAACCACCGGAAACACAGACGCTTGAAGTAGTCGTATCTATCATCCGATAATGGTTAACACTGTTCACTAACTGAGCCAAGGATTTTGACTTTGCTGAAAGCTCCGAAGAAACTCCCAAAGCTCCATAATAAATCACTTCTCCCCGTGCATGATAATTCAGCACGCAGTCAAAATCTCTCTTGGAAAAAGCTGTCATAAGTGCTATTGTTTCCGCTTCACTTGCCGGTGTCACGCCCTTAAATTTTTCCGAGCTTCTATTGGTATGCTCTAAAAATGTATTCCAGCCTGCATCAAAATTCCTGTTAATATCTACCCCATTTGCATTTGCTTTCCATCGTGCAAGATAATTTGCATAGCTTTGATACCCGGTTTTGTCTATCTTGTATAAGGTTCTCAAAAAGGAAAGTCTGTTTTCGTCCTCTGTACACGCTTCTCCCAGCTGACTAATCGATACACCGTCCGGGTTTGACATCGGTACAATATAGAAGCATACATTATTCAACATTTCCTGATAGGCTTCATTCGTATCATACGAAACCGTATAATTTAACAACATATGCATAATCAGCTGTGTCGTAATATATTCCCTTCCATGGATACTTCCTTCTACAAATACTGCATGCTCTGCCTTAGGATTTCCTAAAATCAAAAGGTAAATATCTCTTCCCTCTGTCGACTGTCCTACAACCTCATATTGTATTTTATCCGGAAACATTCTTGTCAGCTGCGCAATATCATTTTGCATCATGGTATAGGTATATATCTGACTGGTATCCGCAACAAAAATAGTAGGTGCTATTGCTTCGGCTGTCTGTTCTTCTTCCACAATCAAAAGCTCATTTGTCTGCATTTCTGAAGCATACGAAGTAAAAGTCCCCCCCAACACACAACATAAGCTACATATAAAAAGAATAGCTTTTTTCATTCAATAACCATGCCTTTCTCACAGCCTGCAAACTTTGGGCCGCAGGCACAAATTTGCCGTGTGAAAAATATATTTTTCACACTATCCCCTTTTCACACAAATGTAAACTCTGAATATATTTTATCATTTTCAGAATTTTCTGTCAATTTTGTGTTTGAAGCAAAAGCTATTCTTTTCACATTTTACGCAACAATATACAGTTCATGTAAAGCTCTGGTCGCTGCTACATACATTTGCTTGGCAAGCTTTGGATTTTCGTGGTATCCTTTTAAATCAGGCTTCCACAAGATAACGCAGTCAAACTCTAAGCCCTTTGTTTCCTGCACTGTCAAAACCTTTGCTCCTTTGGTGGAACCTGCATCCTGTGTTCTGTTTTCCGAAAGACTGGTTCCCTGCTTGTAAAGTCTTTGGTAAACCTCATCTGCTTTTTTTTCCTCGAAGCAGATAATGGCTATCGTTTCATATCCCTCTCTTAATGCCTTCTCACACAGCTCTCCTATCTGTCCAATTGCCTCTGCCATAGAAATGCTTTCAATATAGGACACAGGCTTACCATGTCTGATAACAGGCTCGATTTTATAGGCTCCTTTTGATGCCCGGTCTAAAATCTTACCGGCAAACTCTGATATTTCAATGGTATTTCGATAGCTCTTTGATAATAGTCTGAATTCATCTGTATCCGCATTAAAAATCTTTGTGGTCATATCCCGCCAGTCATTCATACCCGTTTCATAATTCACATTCTGTGATACATCACCCATGATTGTAAAAAAGCATTTTGGAAGTACGGTTCGAAGCGCATAATAAACGATTGGTCCAAAATCCTGTGCTTCATCAATAAAAATCTGTCCAAATTCTTCATCCGGCTTTTTTTGTACCACACGATAATAGATAAGCAGCAGTGCCGCCACATCATACACATCAAACTCTTCTCTTTTTATTTTTTCTGACACTTCTGTCATATCTATAAAATACGCATTTCCATAGCTTTCTAAGAAGCGTAAATAAATGGTAAGTAAGCTTCCCTTATACTGATGGGAAGAAAAATACCCTTTATATTGTGCCTGTTTCTTTTTTGCTATATTTTCTATTTCATGCCCCTGTGATAAGGTCTTAATGCGAGCGCGTAATCTTTCATCTAAGCCTGTCATCAGTCTGTTAATCGAAAAATCAGGATTACCCTTTATATAGTTATCGTTATTTTTCTGTGAAAGAATCATTCCAAGGTCTTCATCATATACCACACTGTTTCCTAATATATGAAATCTAAGCTGTTCCAGATAGTTTTCCAGCTCTTTTGCAAAAAGCAGCTTGCTTTTCCATGCATATTTCACATCAGGAGGCACCAACTTGTATTTTTTCTTCCATTCTTTTTTTAACAGATAAGTCAAAAGCTCATCCATGCGCTTATGCTTCACGTCATAGACATCCAACTCAGGAAGTCCACCTGTAATGTAATCAATCAGGATATCACTTCCTCCTACAATACAGAACTCATTTGAAGTAAAGCGCTCTTTATAGTTGTACATGATATAAGAAATGCGATGCATGGCTACTGTTGTTTTTCCACTTCCTGCAACACCCTGTACAATGATATTGTGAAATGGATTGGCACGAATAATATTATTCTGTTCCTTTTGAATGGTCGCTATGATATCTCCCAGTACAGCATCTCTGTTTTTACTCAAATACTTCACAAGAAGTTCATCATTTGCAGCGACATCACTGTCATAAAATCCCTGCAGTTTTCCATTTTCAATATCATAAGTACGTTTTAGGTTCAAATCAATGTGATACTCTCTTCCATCCGGTATCTGATAAGTTCCCTTGCCTAACTCATTTTCATAATACACTGTAGATATCGGTGCTCTCCAATCCACAATCACCACATGTGTTTTGTCTCTTTGTACACCGTGCTTTCCAATATAAATGGACTCCACTAAGCGTTCATCTAAATTGGCATAATCAATTCGTCCAAAGAAAGGCTTGTCTAATGCTGCTTCATTTTTATGCAGCTGATTCTGACTATGCTCCTCTAAGCTTCTTGCTGTAAAAAGCTGGTCATAAAGCTCTACATTTCCACTTTGTACTTCCTTATAAAGAGCCTGATACTCTTTATGTCGTTCTTCTACCTGTTTTTCATAAACGGCAATGTTTTCCTTTATGACAGTCTGACAACTTTCAAGCTGTTTTCTTTCTTCCTGCATTTCCTTTTCTTTTTTCTTATCCACTTTTTTTCTCCTTTTTCATAAATCAAGGGAAAGTGCGCACGTTTCTCTTTTCTATAGATATTAGTATAGCGAAAAGAAAAAGAAATACTAGACTTTAATTTTGAAGTGTGGTATAGTGTATATCATAAGGTTGCCAAAAAAGCACTTTAGTTTACTAAAGTGCTTTTTTTATGCCTTCTATTCTTACAACAGTTCTTTTAATAACTGGTTGACCATACCAGGGTCTGCCTTGCCCTTCATCGCCTTCATGGTCTGTCCTACCAAAAAGCCAATTGCTTTTTCTTTTCCGTTTCTATAATCCTCTACCGACTGTGGATTTGCAGCAATTACTTCCTCAACCGTTTTTCTTAACGCACCCTCATCATTTACTGTCTTTAAACCTTTTTCTTCGACATATTTTTCAGGGTCTACGTTTTGTGCAAACATAACTTCAAATACTTCTTTTGCAACAGAGGAATTGATTGCTTTACTGTCTACAAGTGCAATCAGCTTAGCAAGATTTTCCGGTGAGAATAAAATATCTTCCGGGTCCATGCTCTTTTCCTTAAGCAGACGAAGTGTCTCTCCCATTAACCAGTTAGAAACTTTCTTTGGTTGTTTGCAGATAGCTACAGTTTCCTCAAAGATATCTGCCATATGCTTAGAGTCAGTTATGATGCCAATGTCATATTCCGGGATATCATATTCCTCTTTATAACGCACCATTTTTTTCTCACGAAATTCCGGCTGATTTTCTTTGATTTTCGCAATCCATTCATCGCTAATGAAAACAGGAACTAAATCCGGGTCCGGGAAATAACGGTAGTCCTGTGCGTCCTCTTTTGAACGCATTGCATAGGAATACTCTTTTGCATCGTCCCAGCGACGTGTTTCCTGAATGACCTCTTTTCCGGACTCAAGTAATTCAATCTGACGTTCTCTTTCTCCTTCAATCGCATGCTGAATTGCACGGAAAGAATTCAAATTTTTCATTTCTGTTCTGGTACCAAATTCCTTTGCACCAACCTCACGTACAGAAATATTAACATCAGCTCTCATAGAACCTTCATTTAACTTACAGTCTGATGCACCTAAATACTGGATTGTCATACGAAGCTTTTCCAGATAAGCAATAACTTCCTCTGCACTTCTCATATCAGGTTCTGATACGATTTCAATCAAAGGTACACCGGAACGATTGTAATCTACTAAAGAGCAGTCCTCCCATTCATCATGGATAAGCTTTCCTGCGTCTTCTTCCATATGAATTTCGTGAATACCAACTGACTTTTTGCCATTCTCTGTTTCTATTTCCACATGACCATTTCTACAGATTGGCAGATAAAGCTGGCTAATCTGGTAGTTCTGTGGATTATCAGGATAGAAATAATTTTTTCTGTCAAACTTACAATACTGAGTAATCGTACAGTTTGTAGCAAGTCCTACTGCTACTGCATATTCGACCACCTGCTTATTTAAGACGGGTAAAGAACCCGGCATACCTGTACAAACAGGACATGTATGTGTATTGGGTGCGCCACCAAAAGCGGTAGAACAGCCACAGAAAATTTTTGTCTTTGTTGCAAGCTCAACGTGAACCTCAAGACCAATCACTGTTTCATATTGCTTTGCCATATCCTACACCGTTCCTTTCTCGTACGTATACGCTGCCTGAATCAGTTTTTTCTCTTCAAAACTGTTTGCAAGCATCTGCATACCAATCGGCAATCCATTTGCATCCTTTCCGCATGGTAGAGAAATACCCGGAATACCTGCAAGGTTTGCAGAAATGGTATAAATATCGCCAAGATACATTTTGATTGGATCTGAAAGACTTTGTCCAAGCTTTGGTGCTGTGGTCGGTGCAACAGGTCCTAAAATAATATCATATTTCTCAAAGGCTTCATCAAAGGCTTTTCTAATCATTGCCTTTACGCGAAGTGCTTTCAAATAGTATGCATCATAATAACCGGAGCTTAATACAAAGGAACCAAGCATAATTCTTCGTTTTACCTCAGGTCCAAAGCCTTCGGAACGGGTCTTTTTATACATATTGTGCAAGCCCTCTGCATCAGCAGCACGATAACCGTATTTAATACCATCAAAACGCTCCAGATTTGAGCTTGCTTCTGCTGCCGCAATGGTATAGTAAGTAGGAATCGCATAGGAAACAAGGCTTAAATCAAATTCCTCTACAATAGCACCCTTCTTTTCAAACTCCTTCGCTGCTGCAAGCACTGCATTTTTTACTTCTTCGTCCAGTCCTTCTCCAAAATAATCTCTTGGAATACCAATTCTCATACCCTTTACATCATCCACTAAGGCTGAAGTAAAATCAGTATCCTTTCTGTCAATGGAGGTTGAGTCCTTTTTATCATAAGAAGTAATCACTTCTAAAACAGTGGCACAATCTGCTACATTTTTCGTAATTGGTCCAATCTGGTCCAGAGAAGAACCATAGGCAATAAGCCCGTATCTGGAAACTGTTCCGTAGGTAGGTTTTAAACCAACGACACCACAATAGGAAGCAGGCTGTCTGATAGAACCACCTGTATCAGAACCTAATGCAAAAAAGCATTCATTCGCTGCTACAGCGGCTGCGGAACCACCTGAAGAACCACCAGGTACATGCTCTGTATTTCTTGGATTTTTGGTTACACCATAGGCAGAGGTTTCTGTCGTAGAACCCATGGCAAATTCATCCATATTTGTTTTTCCAATCATAACAACACCGGCTTTTTCCAAATTGATAACCGCCTCTGCAGAAAAGGTTGGAATAAAATTATTTAAGATTTTGGAAGAACAGGTCGTAAGTACACCCTCTGTACACATATTATCCTTGATGGCAACAGGTACACCTGCCAAAGGACCGGAAAGCTCTCCTGCCTCAATTTTCTTTTGTACTTCTTCTGCCTTTTTCAATGCCCCTTCTTTATCGATGGTCACATAGGCATTGATTTCTTTTTCCACTTCTTCTATTTTAGAAAGCACTGCCTGCATGGCTTCCACCGCAGTAGTCTTTCCCTCTTTAATAGCTGCTGAAAGCTCAACAGCAGACAATGATAAAATATCTTCCATATTTGCAAACACGCCTTTCTCTAGTCAAACGTTCTTGGCACCATGAACATATTGTCCTTTTCACCCGGAGCATTTTTCAAGGTCTTTTCGCTTTCATCTCCGTTTGTCACAATATCCTCGCGAAATACATTCTGTACAGGAAATACATGAGACATTGGCTCAATACCTGTTGTATCTAACTCGTTTAACTGGTCGATATAGTCTAACATGCTTCCCATATCCTTTTTCGCCTGCTCCTTTTCCTCATCAGAAAGCTCAAGCTTTGCCAGGATACCTACATATTCAATTGTTTCATCAGAAATAATATTAGACATATTTTTCCTCCTAACTTCTAACCTTGATATGCACTTCTCTAAGCTGCTGCTCTGTCACATCGTTTGGTGCTCCGCACATCAAATCCTGTGCGGAACCGCTCATTGGGAAAGCAATGACTTCTCTGATATTTTCTTCATTTCTAAGAAGCATCAGCATACGGTCAACGCCCGGAGCCATACCTGCATGTGGTGGTGCGCCAAACTGGAATGCCTGATACAGTGCGCCAAATTTACTCTTTAGAGTTTCTTCATCATAGCCTGCAATTTCAAATGCCTTTACCATGATTTCCATGTCATGATTTCTGACAGCACCGGAAGAAAGCTCAATACCGTTACACACGATGTCATACTGATAAGCTAAAATATCTAATGGATTTTTGGTCTGTAATGCCTCTAAGCCGCCCTGTGGCATAGAGAATGGATTGTGTGTAAAGCCAAGCTGTTTTGTTTCCGGGTCAAGCTCATACATTGGGAAATCATTGACATAGCAGAATCTATAAGCATTTTTCTCACATAAATCCAATTTATTTCCTAATTCAATTCTTAACTGACCTGCATAGTAGTTTGCGCGTTCTTCCTTATCAGCGATAAAGAAAATCGTATCTCCTGCCTCTAATTTTGCAAGGTCTGCCAATTCCTTCTTTAATTCCTCCGGAATAAATTTATCAATTGGTCCCTTATAGGTCATATCCTCAGCAACCTCTAAGTAACCAAGTCCACCCATACCCATATCGGTTGCAAATTTCAAAAGCTTTTCATGGAAGCCCTTTGACATCTCTGCATGTACTTTAATGGCTCTGACTGTTCTTCCAATAAATGGCTTAAAGGTACATTTCTGGAAGAAATCTGTCACGTCAATGATACGAAGCGGATTTCTCAAGTCAGGCTTATCACAGCCAAACTCTAACATAGCCTGTTTATAGCTGATAACCGGATATGGTGCCTGGGTTACCTCAAAGCCTTCCGGTGCAAATTTTTCAAAAGTAGCGGAAAGAACTTCTTCGCCCACACGGAATACATCCTCCTGTGTAGCAAAGCTCATCTCAAAGTCTAACTGATAGAACTCTCCCGGTGAACGGTCTGCTCTTGCATCTTCATCTCTAAAGCAAGGTGCAATCTGGAAATATTTATCAAAGCCGGATACCATGAGTAACTGCTTATACTGCTGTGGTGCCTGTGGTAATGCATAAAATTTTCCTTTATATTTTCTGGATGGAACAATATAATCTCTTGCTCCCTCCGGAGAAGAAGCACAAAGAATCGGAGTCTGAATTTCCATAAAGCCCATCTCTGTCATTTTTTGTCTTAAAAAGCTGATTACTTTAGAACGGAAAATAATATTCTCCTTTACTTTTGCATTTCTTAAATCCAAATAGCGGTATTTTAAACGTACATCTTCTCTGGTTTCCTTTGAAGTCATGATTTCAAAGGGAAGCTGATGATATACTTTACCTAATACTTCAATGGATTTTGCTTCCAGTTCAATTGTACCGGTTGGAATTTTAGGGTTGTAGGTATCCTCATCTCTTTTTTCTACAGGTCCTTCGATGGAAATACACATTTCCTTGGTAATACCATCTAACAGCTCTGTGTTTCTAAGCACTACCTGTAATACCCCATACATATCTCTCAAATCGATAAAGGATACGCCGCCATGGTCTCTGATATTTTCTACCCAACCTGCTACCTGTAACGTCTGTCCGATATGCTGCTCTCCGATTTCCTGCATTGTAACTGTTCTGTACATACTTTAACCTCCACTTGACAAAAATTTTTACTGCTTCCGGGAGATTTTCAAATAAAAAAAGTCCCGGAATACATTTTTGTATTCCGGGACGGATAAATCTATTATCCGCGGTACCACCCGCATTGGTAAGCCGTCATCTCCATCAAGATGTTTTATCGCCCTACCCACTCTTTCATTTAACGCATGAGTACGTATTACCCTACTTAGTTCAGATAATCTGCTCCAGAGTGTTCCCTTTATTAACTTCCGCGAACAGCGCTTTCAGTCGGTGACGCCGTATTCCTGTCGTTTCCCTTAATAAGAGTCTCTTTCTTCGCATTTCAAGATGTATAATTATTCAATACATAGATGTATCATATCACAGTGTACATAATTATGCAAGATACTTTCTCTTATTTTTCCAGCAAACTTTTATCTTTGAAATTGCTGACATAACGTTCTACTGTTTCTAACACGATAACGTCCGGTTTGTATTGTTCTAACATACCCAGAGAAAATTCATCCTTCCAGTTAATCCATTCTACCTGTCCAAAATATGCTTTTGACACGGTAGAAAAGAAGCCGCCAAAGGAATCTCCTACTACTAAAACAGTTTTATCCTGAAACATATCAGGGTTAGCAGAATCCGGATCAATCACATATACAGTATCTATTGCATATTCCTTATCCACCCCTGCAATCGTAGCTAAATCGCCTGCAAGCTCCTGCGAATTGATATCAAAATGAACATCGGAGACCTCCTCCTTCTGTCCATATGCTGTTTCATAGAAGTTTTGAAAGCCAACAAAAGCACCTATCTGATTCCAATGCGTATCCGTCTTATAATACACTTGATAATCCTTGCTGGCTTCTATCAGTTCTTTTTTCGGATATACATACGTAACATCCGAATTTGCCCATAAATATTCTGCGACCTGGTCTGCACGTGTTGTTTCATTGACACGCGCCACCGTATCAGGCATATATTGCTCATATACAGATTCCTTATTAGGTGCGCAGAAAACATAAAACTCTATGCCACGCTCCTCAAAATAATCACGCATTTCTTCCAGATTATTTTTTACCTGTAAAAGCTCCTCCTCTGTATAATGATTGATACCCATATAATCATAAATCGGGTAACCGTCATTTTGGGTTTTATAGAACAGATAATTGTCTTTTCCGACGAGTACCTGCGTTGACTCAATATACATACCGCCCGTCATCCATTTGGTTAATTGCGTATTGAAAGCTATCATTTTCGTCTTTCCAAAAAGCATATCCGTAAAGGTATTTATTCTTGTCTGTAAAGCTAAAAACCAATTTTGTTTTTGTGCTTCCTGTTCTGGTTGACTTTCCTCCGTGCTTTCTTCTGTTACTACATTTTCCTGTGCTGTATTTTGCTGCAGTGTTCCGTTTTGTTCCAGTAAATCCTGCACTGCACTGTCTGTTCCGTTTTCTGTCTGTGGCACGACGCTTCTAAATAATGTCACCACAAATACACTCATGATGAACAGAAGAAATACAATTGTTATCCATTTATCTCTTTTTTTCATAGTCATTTTGCCCTTTCATCCAATCAAATCCCTGTTACCTTAGAAATTAAAGTAAATAAATGGGTTGTACGCATTGTTAATGATAAAGGAAACTGATACGACTAATACGACCAAAATTCCTACCGTATATACCGCCTGCCAAATTTTGCTGTCCTTGAGTTTTTCATCAAGCTTTGGCATAAACGGCGTACAACTGATAAGTGCTACTGCATAATAAATCCAATTTTGCCTGATATAAGCCCATACAGACTTGTCCATAAAGCCTTTTGCACCAATGCCAAACATCGCCTTGATATAAACAATGGCACCTGAAAGATTATCAGATCTGAAAATAACCCAGCCTAAAACTACAAACAGCATGGTATAAATATGTCCCCACCAACTGTTCTTTTTGCTTAAGCCTGTAAATTTCTCAAAAGTAAGAATGACAAAATACATCAGTCCCCATGCAATAAAAGTCCAGTTTGCTCCATGCCAGATACCTGTCAATAGCCATACCACAAATAAATTAAATACAAGTCTTGGCTTGGACACACGGCTTCCTCCAAGTGGGAAATATACATAGTCTCTGAACCACGTCTGTAAAGACATATGCCATCTTCTCCAAAATTCAGAAACGGTTGTGGAGATATACGGATAATTAAAGTTTTCTTCAAACTTGAAACCAAACATCATGCCAAGTCCGATTGCCATATCTGAATAACCGGAAAAATCAAACAGAATCTGTAGAGAATACGAAATCGCACCAAGCCAGGCCATACCCCAGGATGCCTGTAATTCACCCTGAATCAATAAATCAAAGGCTGCGTCTGCTACTACTGCCATATTGTTGGCAAGCAATACCTTTTTACCAAGTCCGATGCAAAAACGGGTAACACCCGCTGAAAAATCAGCCCAGTTCTCTACTCTATGTTCTATCTGCTCTGCTACCGTTTCATATCTGACAATAGGACCCGCAATCAGCTGTGGGAACAAAGACACATACAATCCTACCTGTAAAGGATTTTTCTGTACTTTTCCATGTCCACGATAGACGTCAATCACATAGGACATCGCCTGAAACGTAAAAAAGGAGATACCGATAGGTAATGCAACTTGCGGCTCCGGAATACCTAAGTGTAAAAAGCGATTTAGCTGTGAAGCCACAAAACCACTATATTTGAACCAGCCTAAGATACCTACATTCGTAAGCACCATACACGCCATAACCAGTTTTGCCACATTTTTGGTATCCCGGAAACGGTCTACCAGCACTCCATATAAATAATTCAATATAATTGTCGCAATCATCAAAAATACATAAGACGGTTCGCCCCATGCATAAAAAAACAGACTGGCAATTAACAAAAATATATTTTTTGCATTTTTTGTCTTACGTAAAAATCCGTAATAAATCACCAGTACAACCGGTAAAAATACGAATAAAAAAACCTCGCTAGGAAATAACATAGCGCTCCTCCTGTTTTTTAGTAATCTTTCACTTCACCCTCGTATACAAACTTTGCCGGACCTGTCAGATACACATTGGCATCTTCGCTATCCCACTCACAGCAGAGCTTGCCACCTAACAGTTTAACAGTAACTTTCCTTTCCGTCAAACCATTTATATAACTTGCAACCAGCGCTGCACAACAGCCTGTTCCGCAGGCAAGCGTTTCTCCTACACCACGTTCCCAGACTCTCAGCGTAAGGTGTTCTCTGTCCATAACTTTCACAAATTCCACATTTGTATGCTCCGGAAATCTCGGTCCATAGGCTATTTTCGGTCCTATTCTCTCTACAAGCTCCTTTGTAGGGCTTTCCACATAAATAACCGCATGTGGATTTCCCATAGAAACGCAGGTCATTCTTAATACTTCGAATGCATCTCCAATTGTCTCATTTATGACAAAATCACTTGCGGAAAGAACAGGGATTTTTTGTGCCATAAGCTCCGGTTTTCCCATATTTACCCGTATCTGTAAAGGTTCCTCTTTCAAAATTTCAATTCCCTTTACTGCTCCTCCACAGATAACATTACATCTCTTTTCTTTCAAATATCCCATTTTATACACATATGCAGCCACGCAGCGCATACCATTTCCACACATATTGGCTTTGGAACCGTCCATATTATATATTTCCATGGAAAACCGTTCCAAAGAAAGCTTATCTTCTCTTGGTAGCTTTTTTACATATAATATACCGTCTGCCCCTACTCCAAAATGCCTGTCACAAAGCTTTTTGGCGATTTTGCCTTTTTCCTTCTCCTCCACTGTTTCTTTTTCTTCATCAATTAGAATGTAATCATTTCCACAGCCCTGCATTTTTGTGAATTTCATGGGCAGCTCCGATTTTTTCTCTTATCCTATCATATGTATCACTATGCAAAAGCGTGCACCTCCTGTCGGAGACTTTTATCATGCAGAAAACGATTTTTTCTATACAATAAAAGGATTGCGTCCTTATTTCCAGACTGCAATCCTTACATAATAGATAATACCATCTGTGCTGTCTCCACCAGACTGGTTCCATTATCCATGCTATGCTTTTGTAAATATCTGTGGGCTTCCTCTTCTGTCATATGATTACGTTCCATCAGTAAAGCCTTTGCAGCATTAATCGTTATCGTATCCTGCTCGCTTCTCACCTTTGGTTTTTCTCTGAGTTTTTTACGTCTGCGCACCATATTCTGTGACATCATACCAATTGTATTTATCAGTTCGTGCACTTTTAATGGCATGGCCAATCCAACGATTCCTGTCGCAGAGACTTCAGAAAGAACTCTCTGCGACGCCATGGTAACCATCTCAAAACCATCCGGAAGATTTTCCTTTAGCTCCAGGCATATCATATCGACTAATCTATATCCACATATCACAATTCCATCATGAAATTCATCCACATAGCTTAGTGCCTGTGCACCGGAAGTGCACACTGCTGCTACGCTAAAGCCATTTTTGACAAGTACATTTTTAATGCTCTTTGCATCTTCTATCTTGCCAAAGGCTACGATAATATTAGTCATCATACACCTCCTAACTACAGTTTCTTAATAAAACAAGTTAGAATTTGTATAAATAAGACTCAATTTCCCAGGCTGTAACCTGACCATCGTATTCCTTCCATTCGTTGATTTTGGATTCAAAATACTGTTCAAACACACGATCTCCTAAAAGATCGCGTAACAGACTATCCTTTTTCATTTCATTACAAGCATCTAATAAATCAGTAGGAAGCTTTTCAATGCCTCTGTCTTTTGCTTCCTTTTCTGACAGTGTATTGATATTGCCATGAATCTCTGCACCAGGCTCAATTTTATTTTTGATACCATCCAAACCAGCCATCAGACATGCTGCAAATGCCAGATAAGGATTGGCAGCCGGGTCCGGACTTCTAAGCTCAATTCTGGTACCTGCTCCTCTTGTAATCGGAATACGAATCAAGGTATTTTCTCCTAAGGTACTCCAGGATACATAAACCGGCGCTTCAAAGCCCGGCTTTAATCTCTTATAAGAATTTACCAACGGATTTGTCACTGCACAAATGCCCTTGACATGCTTCATCAGCCCCCCCATAAAATAGTATGCTTCTTTGCTTAAACCATTTTCTCCATTTGGGTCATCAAAAATATTTTTGCCATCTTTCTTTAAGGACATATTGATATGCATACCGGAACCACAGAACTCTTTTCTTGGCTTTGGCATAAAGGTTGCATGCAGACCATGATGCTTTGCAATTGTCTTTACAGCAAGCTTAAAGGTCATAATCTGGTCTGCTGTTGTCAATGCCTCGTCATACTTAAAATCAATCTCATGCTGAGATGGTGCCTTTTCATGATGAGATGCCTCAACAGTAAAGCCCATATCCTCTAAGGTCAGCACGATATCACGTCTTGCATTCTCCCCTGAATCCAGTGGTCCCATGTCAAAGAATCCAGCCTGCTCATTGGTATTGGTCGTTGGTCTTCCATCCTCATCAGCATTAAAAAGGAAAAACTCGCACTCTGGCCCTACGTCAAAGGTATAACCCAAATCAGCAGCTTCCTTCAATGCTTTCTTTAAAATATATCTGCAGTCTCCCTCAAAAGGTGTTCTGTCTGTACAATAGACATCACAGATAAATCTTGCCACCTTTCCCTGCTGAGGTCTCCATGGAAAAATGACAAAGGTGTCTAAATCTGGGTATAAGAACATATCTGCATTGTCTGTCGGAAGCATTCCCTCCACCAAAGAACAATCAAACATGCAATCATTATTTAAAGCTTTTTCCAGCTGGCTTGAAGTAATTGCCACATTTTTAAAATTTCCTTCAATATCCGTAAACTGCATACGGATAAATTCAACATCCTCTTCTTCAATTAAATTAATAATATCCTGTTTGGTATATTTTGGCATGATTCATTTCCTTCCCATTTATACGTTATTTTGTTCCATTTGTGCATTATTTTGAAACATTCGACATTTTATCTTATTTTTTTATATTCTTTTACCATTCACACGGAATTAATATAGCAATATTTTTTATTGTTTGTCAATGGTTACTTATAGTCATATTGTTTCTCCTTTCTGCATATGATACCACTAAAGAACATGATGGAGTATTTATGAGTTCACAGACAAAAATTCTCGTTCTCCACAGAAGAATTTTCATCTATACATTACTAGCCTTATTCGCCCTGATTTCCATTGCTGTTATTCTTTACTTTTCCATCAGTAAAACTCCGAATGAGGAATTTCATACAGCTGCAAGCTTTTATGACGCAGATGAAATCGCAAATGTCCCAACAGATACTTCCGCTACCTATCTACCTGGAGTTTATCAATCCTGCGTACAGCTTGGCGACAGTCAATTCGAAATCAGTCTTTGTGTAGACAAAGACCATATCAACAGCATTACACTGCTGCCTGTTGATGAGACTATCAGCACTATGTATCCATTGTTGGATAGCACGGTAGAAGAGCTGACAAGTAAAATCATCGAAACACAATCTCTGGAAAACATCAGCTATTCCACGGAATACCGCTATACGTGTCTGACTATTCTTTCTGCCATTCAGCATGCATTAAATAAGGCTGAGTACTAAAAAACTACGGTTTCACAAATCTTTTCCCTTTGTGAAACCGTAGTCTTTTATTTTTTCTGCTTGTCTAACAGCTCTCTTAAGGCATCCTCACTGTCGCTGACCCAGGCATCCTCTTCATCTGCATTGAGACCAAGGTACTGGGCAAGTGTTTCTTCCGTATCACTCATGCCCCATTGATAGCTGTATTCATCTATTTCCTCAAACTCAATCTCTCCTGCTAAATAGCGCTCTTTAAACTTTTTCTCCATATTCGTTCCCTTTCTTTTGTCGGCAACCATTTCTTATACCTTATTATATGTAAAAAAAGACGCTTTCGCAAGATAGCACTTAACCAATATCCGGTTCGTCCATCAAAGTAACATAATCCACCGTTTTTCCTTCTGTTTCAAAAATGATTAATTCATTCTCTCCTGTTTTTAATAATGGTGCAGGGATATAGAGACGCTTCTGCGGTCCAATCTCCCAAAATCTTCCAAGATTGAAGCCATTCAGGAATACACAGCCCTTCCCCCAGCCTTCCAAATCTAAGAAAGTATCGCCCTTTTCCTCTACCTCAAAGGTGAAACGACAAAAGGTCGGTAGATTATCTGTATAACCCTTTGTAAAATCCACTTTCTCAACATTATCTAATGGAAGTGGATACATGGTCCACAAATAGTGCATATGTCCATTAATCTGTACACAATCATCAATACCTTTTCTTTGGTGTGCCATCATAGGTCCAAAATTCACGCGCCCCATATTTTCCATTAAAATATCTAATGGAGCATTTGGTTCAAAGGTAACAGGTTCTCTCTTTTCCTGCTCCTCACCATCTTCTGCTTTGACATTTATGTCTTCTGCTTTTTTCACTCTGCCTGTCAGCACATCATATTCCCCTGTCAATTCTCTGTCATAAAGTGTGACAAGTGGTTTTTTATCCACAAAAATATTTGCTCTGTCATTCGCTCCCCAAAGTCTGATTCTTTCAATATTCTTTTCCTTTGCAAGCCTGGAATGATATAGAATGTATCCGTAATTTTGTCCGCATTTTTCCATGCAGACAGGGAACGTATCCTCTATCGGCGTAGAAAGATTTTGCAGATTTTCAAAAAGTCCTGTTTTTGACACGACTGTCAGTTTTCCATAGGCTTTCTTCTTGATTTGTGTCGTCAGTGTCACTTTCGGCACTGGTGCATGTTTTTGAATGACCTTCTGAAACGCCTCATATTTTGGTGTAAAATCTCCTGCCTCTGTCAGAAGAGCATCATAATCATAGCTTGTGACATCCGGTGTCAATTCGTCGTAATAGTTTGAACCATTCATAAAGCCAAAATTGGTACCACCAATGAACATATAGATATTCACATGTCCCATTTCCAGCATGTCATCCAAATCCTGTGGTGCATCCGGGTTTCCCTTCATATGCCCGCCATTTCCCCAATGGTCAAACCAGCCTACCCAAAACTCTGCACACATCAGTGGCTTATCCGTATACCGGCTAAGTACTGCAAAGCGTTCCCTGGTACGTGAGCCAAAGTTCCCTGTCATTTTTGTACCGGGTAATTCCCCACAGCTTAGTGACTCATCAAATGGTCCATCAGAAGTAATGAGTGGCACCTCTACCCCTCTGTCCAGCATCATATCACGGATTGCCTCCAGATATCTGGTATCATCTCCGTAATAACCATATTCATTTTCCACCTGCATCATAATGACAGGTCCGCCCTTTGTTATCTGTAAAGGAGTAATAAGGGGCATTAACACATCATAATACTCTCTGACATGTTTTAAAAACGGTTCATAGCAGGCTCTTAATTTCATATTATCTTCTTTTAAAAGCCACGCAGGAAGCCCACCCATTTCCCATTCAGCACAGATATAAGGAGACGGTCTTATAATCACATATAAGCCAAGCTCCTGTGCAAGCCTTATAAAGCTGACCAAATCATATCTGCCCTCAAAATGGAACTCTCCCTTATTCGGTTCATGGACATTCCAGGCAATATAAGTTTCTACTGTATTACATCCCATTGCCTTTAGCTTTTCCAGGCGGTCACGCCAGTACTCCGGTACTATTCTAAAATAATGAATACTTCCGGAAATTACTTTAAAAGGCTCTCCATTTAGATAAAAGTCATCTTTGATTTCAAATTTTCCCATTGTTACCTCCATCCTAACGTGTATCTGACACGCCCTTATTTGATAAAACAGAAAATATCTTAGCATTTCCATTCTATAAAATAAGGGCGTACCGTACTTCTGAGGAAGCATCAGTACGCCCACATATGACACTTGTGTTACCTTATTTGTATAACTCGTCAAACTGTCTCTGTAATTCAGCAGTTACCTCATTAATACCTGCTGCCTCTAATGCAGCCTGATATTCTGCTACGATTTCTTCTGCTGTTCCCTTATACTTACCATAGGAAATCTGCTTCATATAGTTTGTATGAATTTCACTGATGTTGTTAATCATAGACTGGATATTATCTACATCTGCAACAAACTGTCCATACGGATAGTTAATCTTAATCTTGTCATATTCTGCATATAACTTGTCGATTGCATCCCAGTTCATAGTAGCGTCCTTGATTTCAAGGTCATCGTTACGTCCCCACCAGAAGTTTGTTGTGATTGCATCTGTATCCTTATTATAAGTATCAGGCTGAATACGAAGTCCTTCATCATTTACATCCCACTGCTTGCCCTGGATACCATAGTTGATTAATTTGTAGCAATCCGGATCATTTCTTAATAAGTCATAAACCATCAATGCTCTTTCAGGGTTCTTAGATGCTGCAGATACTGCCATTGCACCGTGTGTAATAGAAAGTGCAACTACGTTCTGTGTCTCTTCACCGAAGTAGAAGAAGCCTGTTTCAGCATCTTCATCATCTTCATAAATGGTGTAGCCCGGCTTATGAGAGCAAAGGTCTGTCCATGTCTGTGTATGATGCTGTTCTGCTGCTACACGACCGATTTTGTAATCTTCACGGTTATCAGATGCAGTATTATTCAATACGTCTGTCTTCCAAACACCGATTTCATCCCATTCCTTCATCATCTTTGCATATTCTACTAAAGAATCTGTATCTGTCATGTATGGGCTGTATACTGTGTAAAGGTCATCCTTTGTACCACCCCACATAGCGCCTGCATTCAATCCATCGATTGATACATAATTGCTGTGTGAAGAAATCCAGCCGCTAACCATCTGTGCATACTGTGTACCGTCTGAATCCCATGGAATCACATCCGGATATGCTTCTTTTACATATTTAAAATAGGTTGTTAAATCTTCCCAGCTATGTACACCGTTCTCTAAGCCGGCTTCTTTAGCCCAGTCAAGACGATATGCATAACCATGATTGGTCCACTGTGCATAATTATCTTCCGGCATCAGATAGATTTCTCCATTGTACTTACACAAATCCCAGTTTTCAGCCGGTACACTTGCCCAAGTCTGAGGTGCATATGTCTTTAACATATCTTCACTTAACTCAAGGAAAGCACCATTCTTTACGTTTGGCCATGCATCCAACCAGTCAGATGCGGTACCAACCAAATCAACTGTACCATCCATCTGTGCCAGGGTCAGATTGTAAACTGATAAATAATCTGTCCAGTCAATGTAGTAAATAGAAAGCTCTGCATTTACCTTCTCTGTTAAAATAGCATTTAACTGCTCGAGCATTTCCTCTGTTGCACCGTTTGTTGGTGCGCCACCTGTTGTCATATAAGTAATAACAACGTGCTCTGATGTGTCAATTGCAGCGGTGTCTGTGCCGGCACTTGCGTCTGTTGAACTTGTCTCTGTTGATGCTGATGTTGATGTACTTGCTGTATCTGTAGCAGTTGATGAAGTACTACTGCTGTCAGATGAACCACAGCCTGTAAGACCTGTAGTAACCATTGCTGTTGTAAGCAATATTGCAACTAATTTCTTTTTCATTTCTTTTCCTCCTATATCTTACATAGTTTTATCTGCACCCCGAAAAGGGATTGCATTCGCCAAATTAACCCTTTACCGCGCCTACGGTAATACCACCAATGAAATACTTCTGTACAAATGGATACAGGAATACAATAGGTCCTGTTGCCATAACTGCAGTTGCCATTTTCAAGCTTTCTGTCGGGATATCTGAAAGCTGGATAAACTGTCCTGCAACAGAGTTTTTCAAGCTCTGTACCTCATTTACTACCTTGTATAAGTTATACTGCAAAGGTACGGTTGTAACCTTAGAACTTAAGAACAAAGAAGACTGATACCATTCATTCCAATACCCCAATGCCAGGAACAAACCAATTGTTGCAAGTGCAGGCTTAAGCATTGGTAAAATGAGTGCTGTAAATATCTTCATATCCCCTGCACCATCTATTTTTCCGGACTCTGTAATTTCATGAGGTATACTCTTTACAAAGTTTTTCATCAAAATGATGAGCCACGGTGACATCAGAAGCGGTAATAATACTGCAAAATAGCTGTCCTTTAAATGATAGGTCTGTGTCATTAATAAATAGTACGGTGCAAGTCCTGCCTGAAAGAGGCTGGTGAAATAAATGAAAAAGGAAATACCGTTTCTAAAAGGAAAATCCTTTCTCTGTAATGCATAACCGGTCATAGCGATAATGGACAAACCAACAAAGGTACCAACTACTGTCAGCGTAATGGTCAACGCGTAAGAATACCAGATAGCACCGCTTTTACAAACCATTTCATATGCCTTCAGCGTTGCTTCCTTAGGGATGAGCTGAACACCTTCAGCTCTGATAATCTCCTCTCTTGTAAAAGAAGTACCAATAATAATCAAAAACGGAAGAATACAGCATACGGAGTAAAATGTCACGAATATGTATCCGATTCCTCTTATTATCATATCAGAAACTCCAATTTTTACTTTGGAACTTTCTACTGCATAGTTTTTTTCTTTCTTTGCCATGTTTTAACCTCCCCACCTTAGAACAATGAATAATCAGGGTCAATTTTCTTTACAACAAAGTTACTAACCATAACCATGCAGAAACCGATAATTGACTGATACAAACCAACGGCTGAAGCTGTTGCAAAGTTGAAATCTGTCATTGTTGCACGATATACGTAGGTTTCAATGATATCTGTTGTAGAATACAGTAGTGGATTTTTACCTACTACATTGTAGAACAGACCAAAGTCACCCTTTACAATACCACCCACTGCGAAAAGCAACAGAATGATAAAGGTAGGTTTAAGACCAGGAAGGATAATGTATCTGATTTTTTGCCAGCCATTTGCTCCATCCACTCTTGCAGCTTCGATGATTTCTGCATCAATACCCATAATCGCTGCGAAATAAACAACGGAATTGTAACCTGTCTTTTGCCACAAATGAATGATGACTAACAACACCGGCCAGACACTGGCATCTGAATAGGGACCCCATTTTTCCATACCCAATTTCCCTAAAATTGAATTTACAAAACCATAGTCATAATTCAACAGGTTATAAACCAAAACACCTACCAATACCTGTGAAATGAAGTATGGTAAAAACATCATGGTCTGTGATACCTTTTTGAACCATTTACATCTCATTTCATTTAGCAAAATAGCTACAAAAATCGCTAATGCATTTCCTAAAATGATAAATGCCACATTGTAAAGAATGGTATTTCTTGTTAAATCAAAAAGCTTTCCGGAATTAACAAGAAATTCGAAATTTTTCAAGCCCACGAATTGGCTTCCAAAAATACCATCTCTATAATTATATTTTACAAATGCTACATAAATACCCGGCATAGGTGCGTAAGAGAACACGCAAAAGAACACAACTGCCGGTAAGCACATCAGCAATAATACTCTTGACCGTTTCACTTTTTGCCAAAAGCTCAAGCCAGATTTCGGTTTTGCAACCTTTGTCTTAGTCTTTCCCATTTTCAATACCTCCTATACAATTGCCAATCTGCAACCGATTTCATATATAAATATTACCATTCATATACCTATTATGTCAATATAATGTATGAATTTTGCATATTTTCTGTTATGTTGTACAAACATTTATTGTCTTTTTGTATAATTTATCTATATCGATTGTACAAAAAAATGACCTGATTTCTCATCAGGTCATTGCTTTTACGTTTCATTTTTGAATTCGGTGTCAAATCTATGATACCGGAGCGCCCCCACTGCTTTCCCTGACAACCAAAGTCGGATTGACCATGCGTACCTTACCGGTCTTTTTCTTTTCAATCAGGGAAACTGCTGTATCCACGAGCTTTTTGCCAAACTCATCATAATTATAATCAATACTTGTTAATCTTGGAATCGTCATTTCTGCCATATAAGTATTATCATAGCTGACAAGAGAAATGTCTTGAGGAACTTTCATATTATGTTCAAAAAGACTTTTCATAATTCCCATTGCAGAGAAATCATTGATTGCAATCACAGCAGTTGGACGTACTCCCTTATCCAGCATTTCATTCATGGCAAGATAGCCACTTTCAAAATCATAGCCTGTATCCTCTGCTACCAGTTCTGCATCAAACTCAATCAACTGTTCCTTTAAAATCTGTTTGTATCTTTGCAGCTTTTCAAAAGTTGCAAGCACATGCTTACTTCCTCCAATCAGCGCAATCTTTCTATGTCCAAGAGAAATCAAGTGCTCCATCAAAAGCTCCATTGCCTGCATACTGTCAATACGCACGACATTGCATCTTGTTCCGTCAAGCTTTCCCGTCACCACAACAGGAGTCGTTGCCATGACCTGATTTATCAGTTCCACATATTCCTCATTGGATACCAGATCATCGACACGTCCGCCCAACTGAATAATGGCATCTACTCTTTGCTCCTGCAGTTTTCCCAGTAATTCCTTTTCTGTGTCTGTTACACCAAGAGAGTTGCACAGTAATACGGTGTATTCTGTTTCTCTTGCTGCCTTTTCAATGGATACGAATAAAGCTGCATAATATGGATTTCTAATATCTGCTGCAAGCACACCTATGGTCCTTGTTTTGGTATCTGCAAGCCCCTTAGCCAAAGCATTTGGTTTAAAATTATACTTTTCAATCAGTGCCTGTACTTTCTCTTTCTTTTCACTTCGTACATTTGCACTATTTGTCAATACACGCGATACTGTAGACGGTGATACCCCTGCCTCCCTGGCAATATCATAAATTGTGATTGTTTTGTTTTCATTATTTCTTTGTGGGAGCATATCAATTCCTCCATACTATATGAAACCGATTTCACTTTTATTCTATCATAAGTAAATTATATGCTTATGTCAATCCATTACCTTTATTTTATGCAAAAACATTATTCAGACAACATCTGTCAGCATTTTCAGCAAACAAAAAAGGAAATCCGTTTATCAGATTTCCCTTTTCCAGAGCGATAGACGGGGCTCGAACCCGCGGTCTCGACCTTGGCAAGGTCGCGCGTTACCAACTACGCCACTATCGCATTTATATCTTGTTCGTTTCCCGCGAACAAGATATATAATACAACGTGTTTCTATATATGTCAACACTTTTTTCAATTTTTTTTATTAAATCAATGGATATTTATCTGTCAGCTTCTGAACAATTGCTCTGGTCTCTGCAATTCCAGCTTCCTGATTTTTAATTACAAGTGAAATAGCCTCTGCGATTTCTTCCATATCATCCTCTTTCATACCTCTGCTTGTAACAGCCGGTGTTCCTAATCTGACACCACTTGTGACAAATGGAGATTTTGGATCATTAGGAATTGTATTTTTATTACATGTAATATGTGCTTCGTCTAAAAGCTTTTCTACTGCTTTTCCTGTTAAATCAAATGGAGTAAGGTCAACCAGCATCAAATGGTTATCTGTACCATCAGAAACAATCTTAATACCTCTGTTTTGTAAGCCCTTGCAAAGTGCCTGTGCATTATTGATAATCTGCTGCTGATAAGCCTTGAAATCATCAGAAAGTGCTTCTTTAAAGCAAACAGCCTTTCCTGCAATGACATGCATCAAAGGTCCGCCTTGAATACCTGGGAAAATAGCCTTGTTGAAATTGTACTTTTCTGCTGCTTCTTTATTTGCTAAAATCAGACCGCCTCTTGGTCCTCTTAATGTCTTGTGTGTCGTAGTAGTTACTACATCTGCATATGGAATTGGGCTTGGATGAAGTCCTGCTGCCACAAGACCTGCAATATGAGCCATATCTACCATTAAAACAGCGCCGACCTTGTCAGCAACCTCTCTAAAGCGTTTGAAGTCAATTGTTCTTGCATAGGCACTTGCACCTGCGATAATCATCTTAGGCTTACATTCTAATGCAAGTGCTTCCATTTTATCATAATCCAGGAAACCATTATCATCTACACCATAAGGAACTACATTGAAGTATTTACCTGACATATTAACTGGTGAGCCATGTGTTAAATGTCCGCCATGGTCAAGGTTCATACCCATAATAGTATCTCCAGGCTGTAATACTGCAAACTGTACTGCCATATTTGCCTGTGCACCGGAATGTGGCTGTACATTGGCATAATCGCAGCCAAACAGTTCTTTTGCTCTTTCAATGGCCAAATTTTCTACTACATCAACGCAATCACAACCGCCATAGTATCTTTTTCCAGGATAGCCTTCTGCATATTTATTCGTAAGTGGGCTGCCCATTGCTGCCATAACTGCCTTACTTACCCAGTTTTCAGATGCAATCAGCTCAATATGGCTGTTTTGTCTTGCCTGTTCATCAACAATTGCCTGTGAAATTTCAGGGTCTACCTTAGTTATTTCCTCTAATGAATACATTTTTTTCCTCCCAGTTCTACGCCAAGCGCACTATGTATAAATTTTCAAATATGCATCTGTTTATGCATAAAAATCTATTGTTTTCCATTATAGTATCATTCCTGATTTTTTACAAGGACTAATTGAAATGGAATATTTTCTGGCAAATTTTATACCCATCTATGGAAATCTTTCTGCCGCATCTGCCAGGTAAATTCATTGCATTTCCCAATAGTCCATAACGCAGTCGAAACCATAGTCTGCCGTCTTTATTTTTTATATAGGTCCAAAGCTCTTTTTTCTTCTCCAGATTTTCTGCAATACCGGAACGAATTAACAGTACAGAAGAAACAGTCGTAATAATATCCAGATAATTTTGCATATAGCGTTTTACTTTTCCATTGGTATGAATTCTTTCGATTTCATCTACATAGTAGTCTACCATAATTTTATTGACCTTAATCTGCTGGTCAATTCTTCCAATCATAACCTGCTCATTGACAGACTGGTCTGCTCTTCCGATATAGTAACGATAAAAGTTCACATCTAAGTAATACATCGTCTTTACATAAGGTAGCGGATGAAAAACAAATATGTTATCCACATAAAAGGTATGTTCCGGCAGCCTCATTCCACATTCTCTCAAAAGATTGGTACGATAAATCACGGAATGCATTAAAATATACTGCCCTACTCTGAAATGCTTTACGTCCTTCCAGGTAAATACCTGCTCTTGTGGCAAGGCATGATGATAGCTCATGACTCTCTTTTTCTTTTCGCCTTCCTTTTCGTAGACGAAATTACTAATCATCATATCTATGGATTTTCCATCCTTTAATAATCCTTTTAAGGTGTCCAGTATTTTTAAATATGCTTCCTGATTTACCCAGTCATCGCTGTCTACTACTTTGTAGTACAAGCCTGTAGCATGTTCAATTCCACTGTTAACTGCGGAACCATGTCCGCCATTTTCCTTATTTACCACCTTCACAATACCCGGAAAGCGTTCCTTGTATTCTGCCGCAATTTCCGGTGTTTCATCCTTGGAACCATCGTTTACAATAATAATTTCTACATCCTCACCACCCGGTAGCAGCGAATCAATACACTTTCTCATGTATGCTGCTGAGTTATAGCAAGGAATTGCTATAGACAATAATTTCATTTTTTTCAATACCTTTCTTATTCTTTATATTTTTCATTTCCCAGTCTGATTTTCAAATATGCTGCGTAGGCAGCATAGGCAGCCGGAATCGGGTATTTCTCCTGTACGGTTTCTCTGTCCGCAAACAAAAATGACATTTCTGTCATGTCCGGTTTTTCCAATTCATCCACACGAACTGCATAGCCTGTCATATGCCATTCCTTATGAGTAAATATATGCTTTGTTTCCTCAAGCTTTTGTATATGAAGAGGTTGAAAGCCCTTGGCTTTTACAAAGTCCAGCACCTCCTCTGTCGTTTTGATGCCTTCCATCCATGGGAATTCATACATGCCTGCAAGTAATCCTTTGGGTGGTCGTTTCTGCAGTGCCACCTTCTGCTCATCCTGTAATACAATAATTGTCTTTTGGACAACTGTTCTCTTTTTCTTTGCTGCTTTTTTGGGATATTCTGTCATACAGCCGGCAAGATGTGCCTCACAAAAATGCTGCCATGGACATTCCGTGCATTTTGGCTCACCATTTGGAATACATACCATGGCTCCCAGCTCCATCAATGCCTGATTAAAATCTCCCGGCTTATCCTTTGGCATTATTTCCTGCAAGTCCCTTTCCACACTCTTTTTTACCGCAGCACTTAAAATATCTCTGTCATCCATGCGCACACGTGAAAGAACACGGAGCACATTACCGTCTACCGCCGGCTCTGCCTTTCCATAAGCAATCGAAGAAACTGCTCCTGCTGTATAGCTTCCAATTCCTGAAAGCCTGCAAAGTTCCTCATAAGTATCAGGAATCACGCCCCCATACTGTTCCATGACCTGTTTTGCAGCCTTATTCAAATTCCTGACACGATTATAGTAGCCCAGTCCTTCCCAAAGCTTTAACAAAGTCTCTTCGTCCGCTTCTGCCAGGCTCTTTACATCAGGAAGTGCTTGCATAAACCGTTCATAATAAGGTTTTACAGCCTCTACTCTTGTCTGCTGCAGCATAATCTCTGATACCCAGACATGATAGGCTGTTGGTTCCTCTCTCCATGGTAAAATCCTGGCATGGGAATAGAACCATGCTAATAGCGGCTCACAAATCTGTTCTAATGCAAATTCCTTCATTATCGTAACCTATTACATTCAAAATGTTCCAATTTCAGTAAACAGCTCATCAGTTCACTATATCTTTGCTCTATATCGCCGTCCTTTACTTCTACGTCAAGACTCACTGCCATGGTATCAATCATGGAATTCGTGATACGGCTGTGCATATTGTTTAAAATCTCCAGCTTCTCCTCATAGCTGTCTGCCTCCAAAAATGCCAAAAGTCCCTCATCCAAAGCAGGTGCCTGCGCCTCTGTCACAGCTTCCTTTACGGGCTCTGCAGATTTAGAAACAGGCATCTTATTTCCTTCCACTTTGGACTCTTTTTCCACCTCTTGTGGTTCTAACCAGAATGACTCCTGAATCTTTTCAAAACGGTAGACCTGCGTTACCTCCGGATATTTTACCCTGTCCACTTCACTCATGAACATATCAAGAGGTCTTACGTACACTGCATAAGGTGCATATAGCTGCTGATAGACTACCATTTTTTCATTTGTTTCCGAATGAATGGCAACAGACAGTATCTGATAGCATTTTCCCTTAAAGTGACGATATATCTCATTTGGTCTTGGTTGTTGTCTCATAGATATCCTCCCACTTCATTCCTTTTCAAACTGTTTCAATTATATCCCATTTATCCTCGTTTGTCATTTGCGAAATTGTGACATCTATATTATGATAGAAGAGTGAAAAACTATGACTACCAACTAAGAAAGGTAAAAACTATGCATACTTTGATAGAACGTTTATATAAAGAAGACAACAAGCGCTCCCTGTTAAGCGAGCTCAGACAGGGCATTAAAGAAAAAGACGGCTTTGGCATCGTCTTTGACAGGGTCTGTGAGGATACCGATTTCTTTTTATCCCTGCTTTCCCATGAAGACCCTAAAACAAGGAAAAATGTCGCTCTCCTTCTTGGTGAGCTTGGCATAGAAGAAGCCTTAACTGCTCTTTGGGAGGCTTATGAGGCTGAAACACAGCTTTTTGTAAAAAGCTCTTATTTGACAGCATTGTCTCATTTAGATTATGACAATCTGTTACCCAGTCTCCATGAAAGGTATACCTTTCTTTCTTCAGCAGAGCTTACCGAAGAAAACAGAAAGCATTTCGAGGAAGAGCTTCGCGTATTGAATGATATGTTAGTTGCAAAGGAAGGAATTAATACCCATATTTTTAAAGGATATTTGAATGAGCATGACTGTATTTTGTTAACGAACCGAAATTACAAAGAAATCACGGCAAATCAATTAACAGAGGAACAGATTCTGCCTTTTGCTTCCGGTGTGCGTGTAAAAACAACCAATTTGAAAAAGGTCTTGGAAATCCGCACTTATTCCGAGCTTTTGTTTGTTATTCCCGGTATGGAGGTATGTCCAGGCGCTCCGGACGCTGCTGCAAAAAAAATTGCCGCTTCCGCACTGGTTGAAATGCTAAAGAAAGACCATAAGGGATTTTTACCCTTCTATTTCCGTCTGGAAATCAAGAGTAAGCAGCCATTAGACAAAAAAGCACTTTTTGCCAAACGTCTTTCTGCTGCCATTGAACAGGCAACAAACCGTACTTTGATAAATTCTCCTCATGATTATGAGTTTGAAATTCGTATGATTGAGGATAAAAACGGGAATTTCCATGCATTGGTAAAATATATGACCATCCCTGAGGTCAGATTTGATTACAGACAGGAGCACGTAGCAGCAAGTATCAAGCCTTCTACTGCCGCACTCCTTGTAGAACTTGCAAAGGAGTATATGGTAAAGGATGCACAGGTATTAGACCCCTTCTGTGGTGTGGCTACCATGTTAATTGAACGTCAAATGGTCGTAAAGGCCAATACCTCCTATGGCATAGATACCTCTGTGGAAGCTATTGAAAAAGCAAAGCAAAATACCCTGAATGCCGGTCAGATTATCCATTTTGTGAACAGGAACTTTTTTACTTTTTCCCATGAATACCTTTTTGATGAAATCTTTACCAACATGCCTTGGGCTATGGGTAAGATATCCAAAAATGATATTTATGACCTTTACAACAGGTTTTTCAAGCAGGCAAAAACGGTTATGAAGCCTCAGGGTACTATTATTCTCTACACACATGATGCTGACCTTGCCAGACATTTCGGATTGCAAAGCGGCTATACCATAAAAAAGAGCTATCCCATCTCCGAAAAAGAGGGAACAGCTCTCATGATTTTTCAATAATTCTATTGTACAGCTGCCTGGATATCGGCAATCTTCCATGTAGGATTGTCGATACCATCATCTGTTTCATCTATTCTTACAAAGTAGAAATAACTGTCCGTTTCATCCAACTGTTCTTTTCCGGTTTTCGTCAGCCACATATGTTTCATAAAATGTACACGGCAGGAAAAGCTGTCCTCACCATAGCTTTGATACTCCGTCAGACTTTTCTCATCAATTACATTTCTGCTGGTCAGATGGTCACTGATTAAAGTGATGTCAATTCCATGTGCATACTCACCAAGCTTATTCCAGAGATAAGAATCCTTGATAAAATACTGTCTGACAGTATTCAGACCATTTGTCGGTCCGGTCAAGTCTCTCGTTGTAAAGAGACTCCAGGTAAGTGCAGCCTGCATGACATCAATTTCATCCAGTATTTCCTGCGGCACTGTGTCTAATGTTTCTACACATTCTGTCGCCGTTATCTGATTGCCATTTTCTTCATACGCCATTTCTGCTCCGTTTTGGTCAACAATACGGATATGCGGTTTTTCATAGAGTTGATTTACTGTATACGTCACAAGGTAAGGAAATTCCTGATATTCATACAAATACCGGAACTGGTCTACTTCACCTTTTTCTCCTGTCTGGTAGTCAGGCGTGACTTCTACATCATTGATATAAAGTGTCTGGTTTGAGTACATCTGTATATCATAGCTCCAGGTCGCAATGTCCAGTACAGGCTCAAGTCTTACTGCTTCCATCTTATTTATCTGTAAAAATCCCAGCCTTTTTTCTGTCGATACTGACGCAAGTGTCAATTTCCCGATTCTTTCATCCGCAGCATACAGATAGTATTCCTTTTCTCCTGTTGTAAAATCCTCTTTTGCAAAGTGATACGTTAAAGGTGCTGTTTTCAGAGTATCCTCATATTGTTCTTTGATAATACTTTCATCTGAAAAAGGAGATTTGGGTATTTCAGGATAAGTAATCAGCTCCATTGCTTTTCCATTGCTCAAGGCTGATAAAGTATTCTCTACGACATACTCCGGGTTTGCCTGTTCATACAACGCAATAGTTTTCCATACATATAATAGAAAGGCAATGGTCACGCCACATAAAATACAACAAAACAGCACATAAGCCGGCCAAAAAATGGATGGTTTCTTTTTTACTTTCATTTGTTCCAGAGTAATATCCATGTTCTTTTCCTCCTACTCTTTGACTACAAACGTTGTTGGCAGCTTCCAGGACGAGTTGGAAAAATAGAAGGTCACACTCGTCATTTCATAATTGCCATTATAGTACATGGAGGACGAACTTCCCCCGTCAATATTAGCTGCATTCACAGCTCCATACTCCTGCATAATCTGAATCAAATCTGATGCTGTTGCTCCCAAATGTCCTGATACACCTCGTCCGTCTGTCACCAGCAAAAGTACTGTTCCATCTGCCTTTTGTCCGATGGCTGTTCTGGGATTTGCGCCACTTCCCATACCATCTACCTGCCTTGCTTCTCCGTTAATCAACAGTGGCACAAAATGGTTATTGGCGTCACTGCTTTCTTCCTGAAAAACAACTGCATCTCTGACTCTCTCCTGCTTTACAAGTGTCTCTACCTCAGCATTACTCATACCACCTATATTTTTAATCAGTAAAATATCATCCTCATTAAAGCCGACCAGATACAGTCCTGTTACTCCACTACAAGAATTGTACTGGATTTCTCCATTACTTACTACAATTCCCATAGGCAGTCCACCGGTATTTCCTGCTGACTGATACAAGCCTCCATTGACACCGGCAATAGCCCCCTGTTCTTCTACAATAGTTCCCAGCTCTCTGCCATATGCACCCCAGGGATAAGTAGTTCCCACGCTGACCTTTGACGGGTCCTGCACAATCATCATTTTGGCAAAAAAAGTACGACCGGATATTTCTTCAATGGTAATTGGCGCTGTAGTCGTTTCTGCCATTTGTGTCACATCCGAGTTTACCTGTGTAATTTGTATCATATCTGTATTCATTTCTTCATTCATTGCCTCCATGGAATTTTCCGCTACTGCTTCCATGATTTCCTCTTGAGAAAGGAAAATAGACGCAACAAATTTGAGCTGTCCTGTTTCCAACATGGTTGTTGTAAATAAGTCTCTGGCCGATTTTGATGGTCCCTTACAAAACATATAAACCATGGCAAGTAAATTAACCAAAATGGCAAGTACCAATGTGAAAAAGACTAAAAAAAATCTTCCCACATAGGTTCCTACTACTGCTCTGCTACTTTTCATACATACACTCCTCTACACAAATGCTACTTTATTTTTTACAGCCTCCTGGTCCAAAGCAAACTGATAGACCATGTCCTCACTGATTTTATGATTTTTGTACAATGTCAAAAGACTGTCGTCCATTGTCATCATTCCCAGCCTGGCACTGGTTTGCATAACTGTCGCAAGCTGATGTGTCTTTCCCTCTCTAATCAGATTTCTTACTGCAGGTGTTGCATGCAATACTTCAAAAGCAGCTACTCGCCCCGTATGGTCAGCAGTTGGAATAAGCTGTTGGGAAATCACCGCTTCAAGTACATTAGCAAATTGGATTCTTATCTGTTGCTGTTGATGAGATGGGAAAACATCAATGATACGGTCTACTGTATTGGCTGCCCCAAGCGTATGTAAGGTTGAGAGAACCAAATGTCCTGTTTCTGCTGCTGTTACAGCTACGCTAATAGTTTCATAGTCTCTCATCTCTCCTACCAAAATGACGTCAGGGTCCTCACGTAGCGCAGCTTTAAGAGCATTGGCATAATTAATGGAATCCAGTCCGATTTCTCTTTGATTCACAATGGATTTCTTATGTTTATGCAAATATTCGATAGGGTCCTCCAGTGTGATGACATGTGCTTCTCTATTATTATTAATAATGTCAATAAAAGATGCCAAAGTTGTAGATTTACCACTTCCTGTTGGACCTGTTACCAAAATCAGTCCCCTTTGCTTTTGATAGAGTTCAATGACTGATTGTGGGAGCCCAAGTGCCTGTGGGGTAGGTACCTCTGTATCTACCAGACGAATTGCCATAGCAACAGAACCTCTTTGCTTAAACAGGTTCACACGAAAACGCCCTTCCCCCGCAATGGCATAAGACATATCACACTCTCCGAATTCCTCAAAGTGCGCTCTTTGTCTTTCATTCATAATATGAGAAGCAATATCCAAAGTGTCCTGCGGCAGTAGTTTTTCTCCCGGTGCTGTGACCAGATTTCCATTCACACGCATTTTAGGTGGAAGTCCTACTGTCAAATGAACATCTGATGCTCCCATTTCCTTTCCAAGACGAAGGATTTCTTCTATATTTAATGCCATAATCATAACTCCTTCTACAGTTTTTAGCACGCAATTTTACTTGTTTTCTGTTTATTTCGTTATATTCAATATTTTATCACTCATTTTACAGAATAGCAATGAGGTATAAATATTTAAATTATTTTTACATTCTATACAATTTTGTGTTGCAGTTCTTTTTCCCACCTTTTTCTACTTGTCAAACGACCGTCCGTATACTATTATTTACCTAAGTTGTTATGAATTTATTACAGAACAATTTCGCATTTTTATACACACTTTCTGTATAAAAAAACAACTAGGGAATGAAAAAGAGGAGAGTTACATATGAGGGAGCAGTTTGAATACGAAGGCACTGTCACCGGCGAGTACAAAGAAGGAATGTACGCCATGTACGATGGTAAAGAATATCCTGCTGTATATTTGGGAGTGGGCAGATTTATTCTTTATTCAGATAGTGCCAATGAACATTTTACTTTTCCAACAGGAGACGGACGTTATTTGTTACAGACCGATTTGAGAGATGAGCTTTTGACTCGTGCCAATGAAGTCCGCATGATTGGAGTTGTAAAGGATTGTCATGAAAGTGTCATGATAAGGGAGATTTACGAAGAAGGCGTTGTGATTTCTACTTACAACCCACGCCTCGCCTTTTCGCTCAAGCTTCAACCCGTTAAGGAGCTTGGTTTTACAGGCTTGGTAAAGAGAGAAATCCTGCTCGGTATGTATGAAGAGAGAGATTATCTTTGGAATCCAAGACTTGGTGTATATGCAACCTTTTGCCAGTCTGTTTCTACAAGCAGTGAACAGATTTGGTTTGCAGAAGGTGACCGCATGACACAGGTCTGTGTATTGGAAAATCCTGCACGTTAACAATGAGGCAGTGTATGTTGAATGAAAATTCAAGATACGCTGCCTTTTCGTTTGCATATTTCAGTGAACTGTTGGAATTTATTTGATTCTTGGCAGGTTCCACTTATAGTAGGCGGATAGAAAACGTATAAGGACAATGACGATTGCACCAAAAATCATAGCACCCTGCATTCCTAATGCATCTATGGTGTATACGCAAAGAATTGCTCCTGCAAGAGAAGCACAGGCATATACATGCTTTACAAAAATGTATGGTGTATTTCCTGCAAGCATATCCCTGAGAACGCCACCTCCCACACCTGTCAGCACACCTACAAAGACAAGAAGAAAATTGCTAAAATGGTGAGAAGTCTGATAAGCAGTATTGATACCTACTACTGTAAAAATGCCAAGTCCTAACGAATCCATGACAAATATCATAAAATTAAAAAATTTCGTATTATAAATTAATTTCTGCATATATGCCAGCATAAAAATCACAATAGCCGTTGCAATCGCTACTGCTGCATATACCGGGTTTTGGAAGGTCTTAGGAGGAAAAGACCCAATCATCAAATCTCTGATAATTCCACCACCTACTGCCGTTGTCAGTCCTAAAAAAGAAATACCAAAGATATCCATTTTCTTTTCAATGCCTATCATTGCCCCGGATACAGAAAATGCGATGGTACCTATGATTTCAATAATGAAGATAAATGTATCCATAGCAAAATACCCCTTTTCTTTTTGATTGTCTGTTCTATTCAAAATCAGCACGTTCTATTTTATGTAATAATGGCTTTCCTGTCAAGTATCTTTCCATATTTTTTATACAACTATCTATAATGAACTCCTGTGTTACCGGACAGTGTCCAAAACTTGGACCGGCAATGTGCGGTGTGATATATGCTCTTTCACACTGCCATAAAGGATGCTCCTTCGGAAGTGGTTCCGGGTTTGTCACATCTAAAATTGCTGCACGCAAATGTCCTTTTTGTAAAACCTCTGCCAATTCATCAACCTCAAGAAGCGTACCTCTTCCCATATTTAAAAGTACAGCCTGAGGCTTCATGGAAAATAATCTCTCTTTTGTCAGTAAATGTCTGGTGTTAGGCTTATTGGGAAGGCTTGCTGCCACAATATCTGCCTTTGGAAGCTCTTTATCGATTTCCTCTAACGTATACATTTCATCAACCCCCTGCGGTTTGATTGTTGCCTTTCTTCTAAGACCTACTGTTTCCATGCCAAAAGCCTTACATTTTAAGGCAAGAGAAGCCCCAATATCTCCCGTTCCCAATAAAAGCACTCTTTTCCCATAAAGACATTCTTCAGCACCTGCATCCTGCCATAATTCTTGTTTTTGCTGCTCTCTATAGGTATCAAAATGGCGATATACCTGTAAAATAGCACCAATGGCATATTCTGACATAATCATGCCAAACGCACCGCTCATATTCGTCAGTTCAATATGCCCCGGAAATGGTCTTTCCTGTTTCATGGTATATTTATCAGTCCCAGCCCAGGTCATTTGTATCCATTGTAAATTTGGATTTTCGTAAATGACATCCATATCAGGTTCGCCAAAAATGATATCTGCACTTATAAGCAGCTTCCTTTTTTCTGTTTCTGAACCAAAATGCGTTAGAAAAAAGAGTTCTGCTCCATATTTTTTACAAGCCTCTGCCAATTTATGCTCCTGCACTTTGGTACAGGAAAAAGTAACTGCTATTTTCATGATTATATCTCAATACTCCTGTTATCATACTAAAAGGGAAGGTTTACACCTTCCCTTTTTATGATAATTCCATCTATACTATTGTGCAAGTAAAAGCATGATTTTATTGCTTCTGTTAATGAATTTTGTCATTGCATCCGGCTGTAATGGAGCCTGCTGTAATAAAGCAAGGTCATATAACTGCTCGCAGATAAGAGAAACGTTTTCTCCATCCTGATGCTCTAAGACATATTCTACAAGCTTATTGTTTGCATTTAAGACAAGTGTCTCTCCTTCTTTGCCCATCATACCCATATCCATGCCAGGCATTGCATACATCTTCATCATGTCCTGCATTCTGCGACTTTCCTCGGATACTGTAATCATAGAAGAAATGTCTTTATTTTTTAATTTTTCAACCTTAACGGTAATCTTGTCATTCTTAATGGCTTTCTTGAATAAAGCAGTTACTTCTTCACTCTTCTTTGCAAGCTCCTCTTCTACCTTTTTAGAGTTCTTTGTCTTAAAGGTGTCTGTCAGATCTGCATCGATACGTGCAAACTTAATACCTTGATTTTTAGCCTCTAACTGTGAAATAAATGGCTGGTCAATCTTATCCGGCAATACAACAGCATCCATCTTTGCTTTTTTGAACATATTTACATACTGGCTCTGTTGTACCATATCTGTTACGTAGTAAATAATCTTTTCCTTCGTTTCTTCGTCTTCAGTTGGAATCTCTACCTGTTCCTCATCCTCAGACACAACTTCAGCTTCGACCTTTTCTCCTGTCTCTGCATCTGTTGCAGAAGCACCCGCCTCAGCCTCATCAGGGTCTACTTTCTTTACCTCTAAGCACTCCGGTAATGTCTCATACTGTCCATCCAAGTTCTTAAAGAGGATATAATCTGTCATCTTTTCACAGAATTTGTTATCCTTCAAGCAACCAAATTTGATAAATGGAGAAATGTCATCCCAGTATTTTTCGTATGTTTCCTTATCTGTTTTGCACATACCGGAAAGCTTATCAGCAACTTTCTTTGTAATATATTCACTGATTTTTGTGACAAATCCGTCATTTTGTAATGCACTTCTTGATACATTTAATGGTAAATCAGGACAGTCGATAACACCCTTTAATAATAAGAGGAATTCCGGAATCACTTCCTTAATATTATCTGCAATGAATACCTGATTATTGTACAGCTTTATGGTTCCTTCAATAGATTCATATTCCATATTAATCTTAGGGAAATAAAGAATACCCTTCATATTAAATGGATAATCCATATTCAAATGAATCCAGAATAATGGCTCCTTATAGTCCTGGAATACCTTGCGGTAGAAATCAAGATACTCTTCCTTTGTACACTCATTTGGATGCTTTGTCCAAAGTGGGTGAGTGTCATTTAATGGAACCGGTCTCTTTTTGATTTTTAACTTTGTAACCTTTTCCTTTTTACCCTCTACCTCTTTACCATCCTCGTATACAGGCTTTTCTTCTTCCAGAGTTTCCACTACTACATCATCATCCCTCTTTTCCTCAGGACTGATAGTTTCAAACTCTTCAGGGGCATTTGCCTTTTCTAAGTAAATTTCATATGGCATGAAAGAACAATACTTCTTAATCACTTCTCTTGCCTTGTATTCATTACAGAACTCTAAGCAATCCTCGTTCATAAATAAGGTGATTTCTGTACCGACAGTTTTTTTGTCGCCATCCTTCATGTCAAATTCTGTACCGCCATCACATTCCCAATGAACAGGTGTAGAACCTTCTTTATAGGATAAGGTATCAATATGTACCTCATCGGCTACCATGAATGCAGAGTAGAAACCAAGTCCGAAATGACCGATAATCTGATCATCATTTGTCTTATCCTTATACTTTTCAATAAAATCAGTAGCTCCTGAAAAGGCAATCTGGTTGATATACTCTTCTACTTCTTCTGCTGTCATACCAAGACCGGTATCAATAAACTTTAAAGTTTTTTCCTCTGGATTTACAATAACATGAATGTCCTTTTTCACATCTGCCGGGAAGGAATATTCTCCCATCATCTCTAACTTCTTTAACTTTGTGATTGCATCACATCCGTTGGAAATCAATTCTCTATAAAAAATATCATGGTCTGAATATAACCATTTCTTTATAATAGGGAATATGTTATCACTATTGATTGATAAACTACCATGCTTCTGTGCCATTTTTGTCAACATTCCTTTCTTTCATTCTTATCTGAACTTTTTCTGTAGATTAGTGTAAGCCCGTGAAAATAAAAAGTCAATAGAAAATTAGCACTCAATTGCATTGAGTGCTAATAATTAATATTTTGTTTAGATTTTCTTTATAAATTTATCTTTCTGTATACATCTGCGTATACAAGTCAAAAAAGCTACTGGTGGTGATTTTGGGTTCTGAAATGAAAGTAACTGTGTCCCATAGCTTTTCATTTAAGGTCTTTGTCAATCCGGTAATAAATGTGGAATATTCCTCATTAAACACTTCTTTTCGCTTTTCCTCTACGATTTTCAGCTTATTTCTATCTGTCTCATCGCGGTCAAAGGTACTGATACATTTCAAAATTGCATAGCCATCACTGGTCGTAATAATGTGACTGACCTCATCTGTTGCCAAATCAAAAGCTGCTTTTTCAAAGGCTTCCTCATAAGTTCCCTTGCCAAAAGATAAAATATGTTCTTCACTGTCACTATACTCTGTAATCAAAGCGTCAAAGTTTTCTCCGTCTTTTGCTCTTTGCAGAGCTTCCTTAGCCTTTTCATATGTTTCCTGCTTAGATTGTTCGGAAAACTCCTGTTTATCCCCCTTTTCATCTAAATGATAGGTTTTAAAAAAGATACAGGCTACTTTTATGGTTCTTGCTTCATCATCACTTATCTCCGGATTGATATCTGCAATCAGATAATCATAAATCTTATCTGCCAAAGCCTTCTCCTGATACATGCGATAAATCAAATCCTCTGTTACCGAAAGTGCCTCAATTTCTTCTGCTGTCAAAGAAGCATAGTAGGTCTGTGCAATCCCCTGCAAGCATGAAAGCTCCTCTTCGTTCAGAGAAATACCCTCTTTTTCTGCCATCAGATTCATTGCCTTGATACGCGCAATATTTGCAATAACACGTTCCTTTAATTGGCTTTGCAAATCTTTGCCTTCTTTCGTGGCCTCCCATATTTCCTCACCGAATACCTCTTCATATTCATTTTTGGTATTCATTAAATACACCATAATTTCCGGTAACGTACAAGACATTTTCTCGATTCGGAAAATTTCATCCTTCTCAAACCCTGTCGTCAATACGATTTTGGTGCTCTTTTCTCCCTGCTTTTCTATTCCGCAACCGCTCAGTGTCAGACAAAGCATGACAACCACCAATATATGACTCATTATCTTCTTCATTCTTAAATCCCTCTATCTGCTTTAGTAGATTTACATATCCATATTTTCACTCCACAACATGTACTTTATGTCGTCACAGCCTTCATTATGCACAAAAAATTATATTTCTGCAATACCCTGTTTATGCAGTTTTTAATTGTTTGATTTTTCACATATTTATTTTGAAATATTCTAATTATATATAGAATTTACTGATTATTTTTGCTATAATAAGAGACATGACGGGGAACATATTATGTAAATGTAGGGGGCGGCGTATCATATGGTCTTTAGCAGTTTATCTTTTCTTTTTCTGTTTCTACCGATTTTTCTCATATGCTACTATCTCATCAAGGATGAATACAAAAATGGACTGCTTTTTTTGGGTAGTCTGCTTTTCTATGGCTTAGGAGAACCCTCGTTTCTTTTACTCATGCTTACTACGATTGTACTGAATTTCTTTTTTGGTCTTATCATAGAAAAATGTCAGGAAAAACCCTTTTGGAAAGGTACTGTATTTATCACTGCTTTACTGATAGATTTCGGGACTCTTTTCTTCTTCAAATATACAAATTTTTTCTTAGAAAATATCAATGCACTCTTACGGCTGCAGCATAGCTCTCATACCTTTACACTTTTAGAGCTCACACTACCGCTTGGTATCAGCTTTTATACCTTTCAGATTGTTTCTTACATCATTGATGTTTATAAAGGAAGCATCGCAGCGGAACACTCTCTGATTGATTTAGGAGCCTATATTGCCATGTTTCCACAGTTGATTGCAGGTCCTATTGTTATGTATTCAGATATTCATGCGGCTTTGAAAAAAAGAACCGTTGGCATAGAAAATTTGGATGAAGGTCTGAAAACATTTATCCTTGGACTTGGCTACAAGGTTATTCTTGCCAATCGAATCGGGCTTTTATGGAATGAGGTATGTACCATTGGTTACGTCAGTATCTCTACACCACTTGCCTGGCTTGGTGCATTGAGTTATGCACTTCAGCTCTATTTTGACTTTTGCGGCTATTCACTTATGGCAATCGGTCTTGGAAAAATGCTAGGCTTTACTATGCCTGAAAATTTCCGTAACCCTTACATGGCACGTTCTGTCACAGAATTTTGGCGTAAATGGCACATGACTCTTGGTACCTGGTTTCGCACCTATGTCTACATTCCACTGGGTGGAAACCGCAAAGGTAAAGTCCGTATGTTCTTCAATCTTTTTGTTGTCTGGTTTTTGGTTGGTCTATGGCACGGTGCCTCCTGGAATTTTATTTTGTGGGGACTGTTCATTTTTATCATGCAGATGATAGAAAAAGGATTTTTATTAAAATGGTTAGAAAAAGATGCACTGCCGGCAAAGCTTTTATCCCACTTGTACATGATTTTTTATATTCTTGTCAGTTGGATTTTGTTTGCTGTCAGCGATTTCAGCGAGCTTGGCATTTATTTATCCCGTATGTTTGGTTTGACAGATAGCGCTTCCATTAACAGCCTTGATTTTCTGCCGTTGCTTTCTGACTATGGTCCCTTGCTTGCCCTTGGTATTTTTTGCAGTACTGATTTTCCTAAGAGAATATATCAAAAGCTTTCTGAGAAAATATCGACTTTTGGTATTTCACTTGGTATTTATTTAGGTATTTTCTGGTATGCTGTATACTTTTTATCTATCGGTATCAGTAATCCATTTTTATATTTTCGTTTCTAACTTTAAAACAGAAAGGCATGTGTAACCTTATGAAGGACAAAAAATCTTATTTTTTAACCGGAGGACTTCTCCTTTCTACTGCATTATTTTCTTTAGCAGGTATTTTGCAGGAAAACTACACTTTCCCGACTTTTTACAGTGAAAATGCCTCTTTAGAAAACTGTCTTCCTTTTGTCAGTGTTTGTGAAAACATCCATGCGGATGAACTGTCCTTTCTTTCTTTTTCTACAAAAGAAAATGTGTCCGACAGAGATTTTACAGAAGAAATTGCGGCTTTTTCTCCCAGTAACATTACTCAGGAAGCTACTCCTCTTTCTTATTCTGTACCCAAAGTATTTACTCCCTCTGCCTGCAAGACTTTAAAACAAACACTGATTGCCAAAGCATCCTTCCTGGAGCAATTAGGCATAAAGGATGCCTGTTCCTTTGTCAATCAGGGGCTCCCGGGTTTCTCAAATATGACAGAAATGTCAATTTCTGACTTAGGTGTTACAAAAGAAGATTTGATAGTATATCAAAGCAGTCGAATAGAACCAGTCACCTATGAATTTACAACCGTAGATGATTCCTATTTTGCAGATGCAGTATTTATTGGAGATTCCAGAACAGTAGGCATTGAGAATTATTCCGGCATCGAAAATGCTACTTTTCTGTGTAAAACATCTCTGACAATTTATGATTATGATAAAAATAAAATTACCTATGAAGGGAAAAAGACTTCTATTCGCGATGTGCTTTGCAAAAAGCAATTCAAAAAGATTTATTTAATGTTAGGCATCAATGAATGCAGTTATGATACCCTGGAAAGTTATAGGGAAAAGTATACCGCCGTAGTCACTGACATTCTTTCCCTCCAGCCGGAAGCCTTCCTCTTTCTGGAAGGAAATTTGAGTATAACGCAAAAAAAATCTGACGAGAGCCCCAAACTCAACAATACCAATCTTTTTCTTCGGAATGCTGCGATTGAAGCGCTCGCCAATCAAAAAAATATTTTCTATATTGATATCAATGAAAGCACACTTTGTGAGGATGGTGTACTCATTAGCGATTATACGTGGGATCAAGTACACATCAAGGCTGAATACTATCCTGTATGGAAAGACTTTCTCCTGATGCATGGAATCGTAGGTTAAAATATGTGTACTCTGAAATCCACATCAGCCAAAGACAAAATGTCTTTATCCCGTAACTCCATCAATTCATAAGGGGGAATATATTCTCCATTGACAAAGGTATGGTTCATACTGCCTAAGTCCTGTACAAAAAACTGTTGACTCTGTTTCATCAGCTTACAATGTACACGACTGATTGCATCTGATAAGGCTATGACACCATCTACCGCTCCTTCCATTTTTCCGAGGATATATTCTTCCTTATTCATGGTGTATTCAACAACACCTTCTCTTCCGCTGTAATGAAGCTGTAGGGTTCTTTCTTTTGTTTTTTCCGTATGTGGAACAAGCAATCCGGATTTTCCATCTCCCAGGGCTTCTATTGCCTCCATTGTCTCATCAAAATTTTCCCCTGTTTCCAGATAAGCTACAATTTTTTCCATTACTTCATTCGCTTCCTCTTGCGGTAAATAGAAGGTGATATGTGCAATGGTATCTAAAAATCTGCGTTCCCAATTCAGTCCGTCTGCATAGCTTACTCTGCCACATACAGGAAGCATGATAAAGACTGGTCTTCTTTCCGTTTCGTCATAATAGACATGTTCAAATTTACTCCAGATACAGTTTCTCTTTAAAAAGCCATTCTCTTCTATCTGCGTGGTCATAAATACACAGATATACAAAACATCTATAAGCTCCTCTTTAGAAAGCTTTGGTAAGATTTCTCCTAGTGGTACAACATTTTCTGTGGAAAAGATCATGCGCTCATATCCGTTAATCACACTTCTTTTCATAGGTAGTTTGTTTGCAAGCTTAGCTTGTTCAAGCAAAAAATATCCCATCTCAAAGTAAGCATCTCCTTCTTGAAAAGAGACAACCAATCTGTTTTCTTTTTCTTTAATCTGCATGGTTCTCCTCCTTTCTTTGGGGCTGCATTTTTAAAGACTCTATGACATTGTGAAACACATGAAGCTGTTCCTCTTTATTCTGTTCTCCACATTGTAATGTCAAAATGAACTCACAATTCTCAAATACACCGAGCAAAATAATATTTTGCATTTTATATCCCATAAGCTCAGACTCGTAATGCATTTCTCCATATTCCTGTCTATAAATCTGATGCTTCCTGACATAAAGGCATTGAAACCCTGTCATGGCACTTTGGTATTCTAAATAGTAATCCTGAAGCCGAAGCACCAGCTCTGTATCATCCAGTTCTCTGATGCCTTTCGTAACAGAGATCACTGTCTGCCTATCCTCTGAAATCCACAGATAGTCGCGAAACATGTCTTCTGTCTGTTTTAGATTTTTCGGAAGCATAAGCTCTATCTTATTATCATATAATTGATATTGTTTGTATAACATTCTTTTCTCCCTCACAAGAAAAGAGTTTGATTAGTAGCAAACTCTTAGATTCCACTACATACGCGAACTTTCCTATTGTAGAAAAAAGGGTTGTTTTTCAACAACCCTTCTCTATCATACTTCTATTTTATTTATCGTCGACACTATAGTTTGGTGCTTCCTTTGTAATATGAATATCATGTGGATGACTTTCTCTTAAAGCAGCTGCTGAAATCTTCACAAACTTACCATTCTGCTTTAATTCTTCAATTGTCTGTGTTCCACAATATCCCATACCTGAACGTAAACCGCCCATTAACTGGAATACAGTGTCTTCTACATTGCCCTTATATGCTACTCGACCTTCCACACCTTCCGGAACAAGTTTCTTCGCATTTTCCTGGAAGTAACGGTCCTTGCTACCATTTTCCATAGCTGAAATAGAACCCATACCTCTGTAGACTTTGTATTTTCTACCCTGGAATAACTCAAATGTTCCCGGGCTTTCCTCACAACCGGCAAAAATACTACCCATCATACATACATTTGCACCTGCAGCAATCGCCTTTGTCATATCTCCTGAGTATTTAATACCACCATCTGCAATGATTGGAATACCATACTCTTTTGCAACAGCATAGCAATCCATAACTGCTGTAATCTGTGGCACACCGATACCTGCAACGATACGGGTTGTACAAATAGAACCAGGTCCGATACCAACCTTAACAGCATCTGCACCAGCCTCGATTAATGCCCTTGTAGCCTCACCTGTTGCAACGTTACCGGCAATTACCTGTAAATCAGGATATTTCTCTCTAATCATACGTACACATCTAAGTACGTTCTCTGAATGTCCATGTGCACAGTCAAGAACAACAACGTCAACCTTTGCATCTACTAATGCAGAAACACGGTCAAGTACGTTTGCAGTAATTCCAACAGCAGCACCACAAAGAAGTCTTCCCTGCTCATCCTTTGCTGCAAGTGGATACTTAATTGTCTTTTCAATGTCCTTAATGGTAATTAATCCCTTTAAGTTAAAATCATCATCTACGATTGGAAGCTTTTCTTTTCTTGCAGCTGCCAGAATTTTCTTTGCTTCCTCTAAGGTGATGCCTTCCTTAGCTGTAATCAAGCCTTCAGAAGTCATAGATTCTTTGATTTTCTTGGAATAATCTGTTTCAAATTTCAAATCTCTGTTTGTGATAATACCAACAAGCTTTCTGCCCTCTGTAATAGGTACACCTGAAATTCTGAACTTTGCCATCAATGCATCTGCATCTGCAAGTGTATGATCAGGAGTTAAAGAAAAAGGATCAGTAATGACACCATTCTCTGAACGCTTAACTTTATCAACCTCTTCCGCCTGAGCTTCAATAGACATATTTTTATGGATAATACCAATTCCACCCTGTCTAGCCATGGCAATCGCCATTCTGTGCTCCGTAACTGTATCCATTCCAGCACTCATCATTGGAATGTTAAGTTTGATTTTCTTGGTAAGCCAAGTAGTTAAGTCAACCTGATTTGGAATTACCTGTGAATAACTTGGTACTAAAAGTACATCATCAAAAGTAATGCCTTCGCCAATAATCTGACCCATTTTTGTTCCTCCTATGAAATTCAATTAAAATAAAGTGAAAACTCTATATTGTTCAGAATTATACAAAATACAATGCAAAAAGTCAATTGGCAGATTAGTCAAGGAATACCTTTCTTGGGGCGATTCCTTTGATGGTTTTTGCAAAATCATCCGATAAATTTAGCATATATTTCTGATTACCGTCATAGAACATCATATATAGCTTCTCATCAGGCAAATCCTGTCCTGCACTGTAGTCAATAACCTTACCTTCTCTGTTTTTATAAGAATCCAACTGATAAGACTTTACAGGTGCCAGAATCTCAATTTTATCTACAGAAATCGTAGCAACTCTTTTTCTTCTCTGCTTAGCCATAATTTTATCAATAGTAATCTCTTTGTCCAAATACAGATACTCATATTCGATGTCTGTCCACTGAAATACAAAATAGTCCAAAACACCAAAAGCTACTGCAATAATAAAGATGATAATATTCCCGGTCAACAAACATAAAAGACCGGCTATAATGGTAGGAACTAAACTTACCACACGTAATGCCTTCTCTTTCATTCCGCTTTCTTTCTTTACTAAAAGTTCCTTATAACTATCATTCATACCTCATAACCTCCACGCATTCCTGCTGCTTTTCTTTTGTTCTTTTATGAACTTACATGGTAAAATATAACGTAAATACTGCAAGAAATCAATGTATTATGACAGATTTAGAAAAAATTAATACCTTAACACATTGACTATTGTAAAAGTTGCCTATATCATAAATGCATATCTAAAAAAGAGAAAGGCGCGGCAAAGGAAATGGGTGTATATAACGAAAATCGTGATAAAAATCAAAATATGCGTGACGAAATCAGAGAGCAGAATGCAAAGCTTAAGGGTGCTCCCTTTAAGGAAAAGCTTTCTTATTTTAAAGAATATTATTTAAAATCCACATTAATTATACTTGCAATCCTTGTATTCCTTGGTTCCTTAATTTACAGCATGTTAAGCGGTCCTGAGGATACTGTTTTTGCTGCATTATTCTATAATGATACCGGTGATTCTTCAGATACTTCTCTTGCTGATAATTTTGCAGCCTACATGGGAATCGATACTGAAAAACATGACGTTTATATCGATGCGACCATGACTTATCATGATACTTCATCTACAGAAATCAGTACAGAGGTCACTACAGATGCTACAACCGCACCAAATACCTCTATGTATTCCTATGATGATTATGTAGGTCTGGAAAAATCCATGGCTCTTATTGCAGCAAAAGAATTAGACGTCATTGTCGGTGATGAAGCGACCTTCCGGTACTACTGTAAAGCTGAAATATATGCGGACTTAAGAGACTTTTTCACAGAAACGGAATTAGAAGCATACAAGGACAGACTTTGCTACTATGAAAACGAAGAAACAGGTGAGCTTGTACCGTATGGTATCTCGATTACAAACTCACCTAAAATCAAACAATATCATTATTATGATGGCATTGACTCTTTTCTTGGTTTTGTTGTCAATTCCCAAAATCCGGACAATGCCAAAGCATTCTTAGCTTATATTGATATGGAAGACTAATCTTATTTCCAGATTAAAGGCTTCCACTGTTCAATTTGTTCCTCTGTCATAAAGCCGATAGAGGTTCCTACAAAGCCGATTTTATAGGAGGCAAAGAGAAGTGCATTTTTAATTGCTTCTCTTTCGTCTCCTGTTTTTACGTAATAATGCAAAAATGCAGAAAACATCGCATTACCTGCTCCAATCGTATTTACAACCTCATTGGTCTTTACAGGCTTATACTCTAATACACTATTCTGTTCCCTGGTATACATCAGGACACCCTTTTCACCAAGCCCAATCAGCACAATCTTTGGATTTCCCAGTTCCTTACACTGTTCCAGACATTCATAGGGTGTGCCATCCAAATCATCCTCACTGACATATAGAATATCTGCTTCTCTGATAAAATCCGCCTTTTCCAACACCTTTTCCTTTCGCATGCTTCTTACGTTTACTGCTAAAGGCTTGTTGTATTTTTTTGCAAGCTCCAGTAAAGGTCTGCAGAAATTACAGCTTGAAATCAAAACCATGTCCTTATCCGGTATCTGTCTTTCAAACAGCTCATAATCATACTGGGTATGTCTGATGCACTTTACATCCTCAAAGGTCTGTGTTTGTCCATTTGCATATAAAATAATTGCACTTGGCATACCATCCAAAACAGGTAAGACATATTGCATATCCAAATCAAGCTGTGCCGGGTTCAATGCATGGTTATACTGTTCCAGAGCAAATTCTTTTGCCACCATACTCATAAAATCCACATCATTTCCAAGCCAGCGTAATGCTACTGCTTCATTATATCCGGCTCCACCTATATTTAAATCAATCATGCCCTCCTCACTGCAGAATCTCTTGTAAGGAAGTGGAAGTTCATCTACTTTTACAATGGTTTCCATTTGCAAAAAACCTGCTACCATGAATTTACTCATTTTTATCCTCCCGGCTCAACTATAGCCACCTGTCAAGTTTGAAGGTTTCTATTATTTTCTGAATTTTTATTATATTTTCTCACTTTTATTATATATGATTATTATTTGTCTATCAACACATTTCGACCTTTTTACTTGAAAAAAGCCAGCCTATGTTTTATGCTGATACAAATAGCAGTGAAAAAGCTTTAGCTTTTTCCTGTATGAAACTGAGAACTTCTTTGCGAAAGAACCACTGTTCTGAGTGATTAGAAATTCTTTTCATACTACATTCAGGAGGATTTGCCATGAAAGAACAACTATATACCATACCGCTTAACGATGCCTTTGCCGCGAATGATGAATGTCCCTTCTGTTTTATCGAGAGAAAAGTAGAGCAGGATTTACTGGATTTTACACTTGGCTCCGGTTCCTCTTATATGGAGAGTGATATTCGCGATAAAACAGATAAAGCTGGCTTTTGCAGAATGCATTTTCAAAAAATGTTCCAATATGGCAATACCCTTGGAAATGCCTGGATTTTGAAAACCCATTATTTAAAAATGAATGCAGAGCTTTCAAATGAAATCAAGCATTTCAAACCGGTAAAAGCTAAATTTACTGACCGTTTCCGTAAAACAAAGGAAATAAACAATTCTATGTCCGCCTGGGTATTTTCCAAGGAACAGTCCTGCTTTATTTGCGAGCAGTATCAGGACATTTATCAAAGATATTTGGATACTTTTTTCTATATGTACAAAAAAGATCCTGCTTTTGTAGAAAAAGTCAGACAAAGTAAAGGCTTCTGCCTGGTTCATTTTGGAGATTTATGCGAAGCTGCTGTTTCTTCGTTATCAGAAAAACAACAACAGTACTTTTTTGATATGCTTTTCCCTTTGATGCAGGAAAATATGCAGAGAGTTTCTAAAGACGTAAACTGGCTCGTAGAAAAATTTGACTATCAAAATCAAAATGCTGACTGGAAAAATTCAAAAGATGCAGCACAGCGCGGTATGCAGAAGCTAAAGGGCGGCTATCCGGCAGATGCCCCTTATCAGTATAAAAAATAATATAAAAGAGGTATCCATGGTAGCTTAAGAAGCTACCGTAGATACCTTTTCTTCTTTGTTCTCTGCCTGAGATTTTTCCTGCACCATTTCTCTAATGAATTCAATTTGATTTCTCATCTCTTTATAAACAGCCTCTGGATCAGACTCACCATAAGCCTGCTCAGCTGCAATACCATTTACAGTATACTGTACAAGCTTTTTCAGTTTTTCACGCTGTGTCTTTTCCTCAACTGTTAAAATGTCAGCATTTTTTAGAAAACCATTCATTTTTTCGTTATAAAAATCCTGGTCCTCTGCTATCTGCGCTCTTACCTCAGCATCTGTTTCCCTTTGTGCCTGCTCTAAAAACATAAGCATATACGGATACTTTTTCTTGATGCGCATCTTGGTAAATTCCATCTGTTTCACTACTTCAAAGTAGTCTCTTTCATCTGCATCCAGGATAGACGAAAGCTCTAAAATCACGTACTTTACACTATAACCATATACAAAATTGTAAAGACCAAGCTTTGAGCCAAAATAGTGAAACCAAAGACCCTTACTAACCTCTACGGCTTTGACCATGTCATCTGTACTGGCGTGCTTAAAACCATTCTTCGCAAATACTTCTACTGCTCCATTAATCATGCGGTCCTGTTTTTCTCTGGACAAATCAAAGAACTTTTCGTTCATGCACCTTTCCTCCCCTTTGTTGACTTTCGTGGTCTATTTCATATTAACATAATATTTCTAACAATTCAATAAATTTTATACATATTCCCTTTTCTTTTCGATAAAATAGTATTAAAATGTCTATATCAAATATTGAAAGGAGTTTTCAAATGGCAAAAAAATTAGGAAGACTTATATTATTTAGTGCATTAACTGGTGCTGCTGCAGCAGGAACTTATTATCTCCTCCAAAAAAAGAATGATTCTCCACTGAAGGATGCTGATGACATAGATGATTTTGATGATTTCGATGAAGATTTAGATGACGACTTTGACGAACAGCCAAATTATTCCAAATCTCGTCCTTATGTTTCTTTAGATTTAGAAAATGCAAAAGAAATTATTGGAGAAAAGGTAATCGAGACAATCGATAAAACAAAGGAAAAAATTGTAGAATTTAATGTTCCTGAAAAACTGGATAAGGCAAAAGAAATTGTAGAGGGATACACTCGTGCAAATACAGATGCTTCTCATACACATGCAGAGCCTACTGTTTCTCAGACCTATACAACTGTCTCCAGCACACCTCATCCTGACCATGAAGCATCAGCTGCTACTGCCTATCAGGATACTCCTACTATGGAAACTGAAGAATTTTTCGATGATACAGAAAACTAATTAAAAAACTTCCTGTTTGTTTAAGCAAACAGGAAGTTTTTTAATTCTTCTACTTTTGTAAAATAGTAATCACTATTCTGCTTCATAAATTCTCTGATTTCAGGAATATCATTTGACCAGCCTGCACCTACAAAGGTACAGCCAAACTTCTTTGCCATATCATATCCCGGTTTTAAATCATCTACCATCACGATATCCTTAGGTGAAAGCGCATATTCTTTAGCAATTTGCTCTAATGCATAGGTTGCCGGTTTTCTCTGCTCCGGTGCACATTCCCAGCCAAATATCTTATCCGGTAACGGCAACTGATTTGCCTCGTAATCTCTCTTAATATTAAAGTCATAAGAGTGACTGACAACACAGACGATACCACCTTCTGCCTTATGCATTTCTATGATTTCTTTCATACCCGTATAAGCCTTTGGAATATGGTCTGTCACATAATTTCTCCAGATTTCTACTTCCTGCTCCAGTTCTTCTTCTGTCATGTGCAGTTTTCCTGTACAGTATTCAATAAAACCCGGATGAAAATTTTCTCTAAAATAGTCTTCTAAAGAAATCGTCACTCCCGGTCTCATGATACGTAATGCCTCTAAAAAAGCAGGGTAGTGGACATCTGCCGTGCTGTCCACTACCGTATCATCATGGTCTAATACTAAACATTTGTATTTCATACTAACCTGCCTGTTTTATTTTGGTAAAACGAAAGAGCTCTTTAAGGATACAATACGGTTAAATACCAATGCATCCGGCTTAGAATCCTTATAATCTACATTAAAGAATCCCTGTCTTACAAACTGGAAGCTCTCGTAAGCCTTTGCATCCTTCAATGCAGGCTCTAAATAGCAATCCTTTAATACTGTTAAAGAATTTGGATTTAAGTTGATAGAGCCATCCTCGTTATAAACACCTTTTTCTTCGTCAATTAAGTTTTCGTATAAGCGAACCTCAGCCTTTACTGCATAAGGAGCCGGTACCCAATGAATGGTTCCCTTTACTTTTCTTCCTGTAAAGCCGCTTCCCTGCTTTGTTTCAGGGTCATAAGTACAATGAACAACAGTAACCTTTCCTGTCTCATCCTTTTCGTAGGATACACACTTTACAAAGTAAGCACTCATCAAACGTACCTCATTACCAGGAAACAGTCTGAAGTATTTCTTTGGCGGTTCCTCCATAAAGTCATCTCTGTCAATGTAAAGCTCTCTACAGAATGGTACCTGTCTTGAACCTAATGCTTCATTTTCCAGGTTATTTGGAACCTCTAAGTATTCTACCTGACCTTCCGGATAATTATCGATTACCAGTTTTACAGGGTCAAGTGCAGCCATCATTCTAGGCTTTTTCAGCTTCAAATCTTCTCTGATACAATACTCAAGCATCGCATAATCAACAGAAGAATTTGCTTTGCTGACACCACAAAGCTCAACAAACTTCTTTATAGATTCCGGTGTAAAACCTCTTCTTCGTAAAGCTGCAATCGAAACAAGTCTTGGGTCATCCCAACCATCTACAATGCCTTCCTCAACCAACTTTTTGATATATCTTTTTCCGGTTACCACGTTTGTCAGATACAGTTTTGCAAACTCAATCTGCTTTGGTGGATGTGGATATTCAAGCTCTCTTACTACCCAGTCATACAACGGTCTGTGGTCCTCAAACTCCAAAGTACAGATAGAATGGGTAATGCCCTCAATTGCGTCCTCAATCGGGTGTGCAAAATCATACATCGGATAAATGCACCATTTATCTCCTGTTCTGTGATGTGTCATATGTGCTACACGGTAAATAACAGGGTCTCTCATGTTCATATTAGGAGATGCCATGTCAATTCTTGCACGTAAAACCTTTTCTCCATCCGCAAACTTTCCGTTTTTCATATCCTCGAAAAGTGCAAGATTTTCCTCTATACTTCTATTTACAGATGGGTCCTCCTTACCAGGCTCTGTCAAAGTACCACGATACTCCTTGATTTGCTCTGCAGATAAATCAGACACATAGGCCTTTCCCTTTTTAATGAGCTTTACAGCACCCTCATACATCTGTTCAAAGTAATCTGACGCAAAGAAAAGTCTGTCCTCCCAATCAGCACCAAGCCATGCAATATCTGCTTTAATAGACTCTACGAACTCTACCTTCTCCTTTGTAGGATTTGTATCATCAAAACGCATGTTGAACTTACCGCCATACTGCTGTGCTAATCCATAATTTAAAATAATACTTTTTGCATGTCCTACATGTAAATAGCCGTTAGGCTCTGGTGGAAATCTTGTATGAACAGTATCGTATACGCCTTCTGCCAGGTCTTTATCGATAATCTGCTCAATAAAATTTCTGGAAACAACTTCCTTTCCTTCTTCATTTTTGTTTTCCATTTCGCTCATAGTTCTATCTCCTCCATTTGAACTGCTTATCAAAATATTTTAAACTATGCACCCAGTATTTGTAAAGAGAATTTGCATAACTGCCATAAGGCTATTTCTTATCTTCTTCCATATCCTGCGGTCGAAGCCGTCTGTAATGATTCAAATTCTTTATCAGGGTACTGATGCTGTATTTTAAAGTATTAAAAAATCCTGCTTCATTCATATTAATAAGAATAATTCCTGCCGGAATCGCTAAAATCATGCCGCCAACTCCGCCAATCCGATAGCCGATAAAAATCAAAAACAGGGTAGGAAGCGGTGCAAGTCCTATGGAATCACCCATAATCTTAGGCTGGATGAGCTGTCTGACTAACTGACCAACACCCCAGATAATCACAAATCCTATCGCCTGCACATAATCGCCCGATATCAATCTGAGTATCGCCCACGGCCAAAAGACCGCACCTGAGCCAAAAAACGGCAAAAAATCCAAAAAGGCAATAAACAGGGCTATCAGGAAAGCATATTTAATCTTTAAAATGCAAAGTCCAAACAATATGAGGAAGTAAATCCATATCTCAATTTTAAACTGCGCCTTTATATATTCACCCACAGCCTGTACAAGACTCTGGTAAAAAATATCCCATTTTTCCCTGATACTTTTTGGTACTACTTTGTTAAAAAACTTTATCGTACTCTCTCTGTCTGCAATAAAAAAGTAAGAGGATAAGAAGCACATAATAATACTGATGATGATATTTGCTATGTTTCCTACTACAGAACCAACACTTGAAATGCTGACACTTTCCATTTGGGAAGCAAACTTCTCCAAGGTCTCACCTACCACATTTCCAATCCCGTTTAGGGTTTCTGTCCATTTTGGAGAAAGCGTTACAAAGGTCCTGCTTATCCAGTTTCCTACATTGGAGAAATCCGACTCCAGACTTAGCCACATTTCCGGTATCTCAGCAATAAAACCGGCAAGTTGTCTGGCAATCAGTACACAAATGGAGTATCCAATTGCTACAACTGCTGCAATAACTGCAACAATTACAACAACGGTTCCTGCTTTTCTTTTGATATTTAACTTTTTATCCAATATATGCACCAGAGGATTGGCTATACAGGAAATAATCCATC
>CAMBAN010000006.1 GCA_945864145.1 uncultured Lachnospiraceae bacterium
CAATTCTCTACCAACATGTTTTCCTGTGGCACATAGCCGACTCTTGTACGAAAATCCTCTTTTTGGGCTGCTTTGCCAAAAAAAAGCACTTCTCCTGCACTCTGCTTTTTTATTCCTGCAAGCACCTGTAGCAATGTGGATTTTCCACAACCATTATCTCCGAGTACAGCCATACATGCCCCCTGTGGCACCGAAAAGGAAATAGTATCTATAATTTTTCTTTTCCCGTAGCTACAGGACAGTTCTTTTACCTGCACACTCTCCATACTTCTATTATCCTTTCCATCTATCGTTTTCGTCAATAGAAAAGAGTTTGCTCAGCAGCAAACTCTTGGTTCAACTACATACGAGCAATTTCCTATTACAGAAAAAAAGCATAAGCCTGCACCTATGCTTTTTTTAATTCTAATTCGATAAAATCTGTTGCTCAAACTGTGCAAAATCCATCTGTGAATAGGCTGTATTCAAGTCTTCATTATTCCACTTGTTGCTATTCTTTGCAGTAAGCTTCGTTGGCTCATTATACCCATTTTTCAGGATACTCAGCACATATCCGACCTTATTATCTACATTTTTGCGAAGTGTATAATTCAATATTTCAAAAAGCTGCTCCTTTGTTCTTTCATTTTTCCTGGCAGTTCTTAAAATATCCTTTGCCTCCTTTACAGAGCAGTCAAAGAGCTCAATAATCTCCTGCTCTTCCTCCGTAGCGACAACAGATTCCCCATTCTTTTCAATTGTCTCATACTCTACAATCGTTCTGTTTCGGTTGACCTTTTTTACTTTAAATTGCACTGCGCCGATACTTTGCTGACCACTTGGCAGCTTTTCATAAATCAGCTGATATTCAAAGGAAATATCCGTATTTCCATTTATTTCTTCATAAGGCTTGTCCAAAATCTCACGCTTTACATTTCCATTTGCATAAGAATCCGGGATTTTCATCATTTTTCGAAGCTCCGAAAACTGTATGATGAAATTTCCACCATTAAAGTTCTCTCTATCCTTTAACAAATAATAAAGTCTCTTAGAATACTTTTTGGACAAGTTTAGCGGATACTCGATGCGGTAATAAGCTCCCTGTTTTGCAGACATAATCATCTGCTTTACCTCCGGATGCAAATCCAGAACGATTTTGCTTCGTCCCTCATCTCCACGCTTTTTCTGATATTTAATCTTGCTGAACCAAGGATAATAGATATCTGTTCCTTCATCCTCTTTTAATCTGAAACCACAGCCCTCAAATTTTTTTACCGCTTTTTGTAAATAAGCATAGGCATTCGATTCATCCTGCAAATTATACAAATGTTTTACATCACCAATATTGATTTCATATCTGGTATTTTCCTCTGTATCATCGCCTTCGCCTACAATACCAAGTAAAATATCAATAATGTCATTTTGTCTGCGGTCCAAATCATATCTCGCTTCAATAATCGTCTGTGGTCTGAATGCGATTTCAGTACCGCCCCTTTTTTTCTTCATGCAAAAACCTTCCTCACTTCAATCTAAGCACCTGTCCCCTTACAGGTGTATAACCCGAGAGACACTCTCTCTTTTATAATAATCGAATTTTTCTCAAACGGCAATCTATTTTTATGTAAATCCGCGTTCTTTATCCTTTATCTGGAAAATAAACGCCCTACTTTTCGTCCAATATGCCTCTCTTCATTTTTAGCAAAAACAATTGTCTGCGTATGATAAAGACTGAAATAACCGGAAAGCATATAGCTTGTTGCTATTGCAAGCAGGAAATAATATACATTTCCTATACCAAACAGTTCAATGGAAATCAGTAAGGATGCTACCGGGCAATTGGTCACACCACAGAAAACAGATACCATACCAATTGCTGCACAAAGCTGCACAGGTAACCCTAACATACCTGCCACAACGCAACCAAAAGTCGCTCCGATAAAAAAGGAAGGAACAATTTCTCCACCCTTAAAGCCTGCTGAAATTGTAATCACCGTAAAAAGAAGCTTTAGTAAAAAAGCGAAAGTATGCGCATTTCCTGACAGGGCCTCCTCAATCACTTTCATACCGGTTCCCTGATAATCACTACTTCCTATTGCCAGATTTAAACCTACTAAAAGGAAGCTGCCAATGATAATTCTGATATATTTGTTGGGAATATGCTCGCGCATCAGTTTTTCACCCAATTGCAAGGCTACGCAAAAAGCAATACTTAAAACGGCACAAAGGGTTGCAAGCACCAACACACGCCAGCCAAAAGAAATGTTTAAGGCATAGGTATCCGGTATCGGAAAAATTTCAGCCGGAATACCGCAAAAACGTATCACACTGTACGCCGTCAGTGCTGCCAATATACAAGGCACCAATGCTGCATAATGCATCATACCGATGCTTGCTACTTCTATGGTAAAGAATGCTGCTGCCATAGGTGTCTGAAACAGTGCACCAAAAGCGGCAGACATACCACTCATAATCATAATTCTTTTATCATTATTGGAAAAGCGAAAAACACGTCCAATACCATTTCCAAGGCTTGCACCCATTTGCAGGGCTGCACCTTCTCTACCCACAGAACCGCCACAAAAAATAGTAATGGCAGTAGAGCAGAAAATCAGGAAAGCCAGACGAAAAGGCACTAAAACATCCTGTTCAATGCTTTTTATGACATTGTCTGTTCCTGTATCCTTTTCCATGCCACTTCTTTTATATAGGAAGACAATCAAAATACCTCCAAGCGGCAAGGCCAGAAATGTATAGCTGTGTGCCTCACGAAAAACTGTCGCATATTGCAGACAATAAGCAAACACAGTTGCAAAAAGTCCTACCAAAACCCCTGTGGCAATCCCCATGCCTGTCCATTTCAGATAGCTGATAACAGTCTCACGTAAATTTTCATAAATTTTTTCTCTTTCATCCATCGTAAACAATCTCTCCTCATTTTCTCAAAAAACGGGACATCATAATGATGTCCCGCCCCCCACATTTTGATTTTTTATTTAAACTGCCTCGTCCGGCTCAAGAAGTGCTTTTTCATAGCTTTCTAAAATGGTCTTCTGAATGGTTTCTCTTGTATTAGAGTTGATTGGATGAGCAATATCTCTATACTCTCCATCTGCTGACTTTTTGCTTGGCATAGCAATAAATAAGCCCTTTTCACCTTCGATAACCTTGATATCATGAACTACAAATTCATCATCAAGTGTAATGGAAACCACTGCCTTCATTTTACCTTCTTTTGTTATTTTGCGAACGCGCACATCTGTAATTTTCATTGATTAAGATCCCCCTTTGCAAGTCATACACTTATTTTACACAAACTTTTTATAATACATATCTCTCATTCTTCTCTACCACTATTTTAATTTCATCGTTTCCGACGTAGTAGGAGTTTGCACGAATGGTATCACGGCTTTCGACAATACAGTTTTCAATGTGGGTGTTATCGCCAAGATACACATCATTTAAAATGATGGAGTTTTTAATGTAGCAGTTATTGCCTACAAATACCTGCTTGAACAGAATAGAATTCTCTACTGTACCATTTATGATACATCCACTGGAAATCAAGCTGTTCTTTATATGTGAACCTGGATTATATTTCGCAGGTGGCAGGTCATCAACCTTAGAGTAAATATCCGGATACGTTTTAAAGAAATAATTGCGAATCTCCGGTTTCAGGAAATCCATATTTGTTGCAAAATAATCTTCTACCGAAGCAATATTTCTCCAATAATTTTCAATTTTATATCCAAAAATTCTCTTTACATCTTTGTAACGGATGAGGATATCCTGAACAAAATCATATCTTCCTTCTTCCGCACACTGTTCCAACAGTTCAATCAACTGTCTTCTTCTGATTACGTAAATACCACAGGACACTGTGTGAGATTTCGCAATCACCGGTTTTTCTTCAAATTCTTCAATACGGCAATCCTCATTCATCTTAACGGTTCCGTATCTGCCCATATCTGTTTCTAAAGGCATATCCTTTACTACAACAGTAATATCAGCCTTTTTAGCGATATGATACTCAAGTACTTTATTATAATCCATTTTGTAGATGCAATCCCCCGTTGCAATAACTACATATGGTTCATGACTTCTTTTCAAGAATAAAATATTCTGATACAGACAATCTGCGGTACCTCTGTACCAATTGCTGTTTTCCGGCGTTACAGTCGGTGTAAACACATATAAACCACCTTGCTTACGACCAAAGTCCCACCATTTTGATGAACTTAAATGTTCATTTAAGCTTCTTGCATTGTACTGCGTAATGACTGCAACCTTCTGAATATGAGAATTGGACATATTACTAAGTGCAAAATCGATACTTCTGTAGCTGCCTGCAATCGGCATTGCTGAAATCGCTCTCTTATGAGAAAGCTCCTTCATTCTTCTGTTATTTCCACCTGCTAAAATGACTCCTATTGCTCTCATACTCATTCACCTGCCTTTATTAATGTCTTGCCGCTGTCTAAAATGCCATCAGGATAATCAGCTGAGGTAGTTTCTCCGGAAACTACTGCATTTTTTCCAATTTTAACATGTGGTGGAATAATACTTCTTTCACCAATTGTTACAATTCCGTGATTATAAATATTAGGCTGTGTCTCATTTTCTTTCTCAGGAAGAGTACCAAGCTGTGTATCTTCACCAATTTCTGTATATTCATCAATGATTGCCTTTTCAATCACACAATTATTACCTATCTGCGTCTGATTCATAATAATAGAATCTCTGACAACTGTTCCTTCCCCTATCACAACGCCGCATCCGATTACTGAATTATAAACCTGACCATATATTTCAGAACCTTCACCAATAATACAACGCTCCACTACGCTGTTGGAAGCTATGTACTGTGGCGGCAGGATATCACTCTTTGTGTATATCTTCCAGTATTCTTCATATAAGTTAAACTCCGGAACAATATCAATCAGCTCCATATTGGCTTCCCAATAAGAATTTAACGTTCCAACATCTTTCCAATACCCATTATATTCGTAGCAATACATCGGTACACCATTTTCATGGCAATACGGAATAATATGTTTACCAAAGTCTAAGGCCGGCTGGTCTGCCTTTGCAATCAAAGCTTCTTTTAAGGTTTTCCAGTTAAAAATATAGATACCCATGGAAGCTAAATTGCTTCTTGGATGCTCTGGTTTTTCCTCAAAGTCAATAATTTTCTTATTCTCATCTGTAATAACAATACCAAAGCGCTTTGCTTCCTCGATTGGCACCGGCATCGATGCAATTGTGACCTCTGAGCCGCTTGCTTTATGAAAATCAAGCATCACTTCATAATCCATCTTGTAGATATGGTCACCAGAAAGAATAAGGACATAATCAGGATTGTAATTTTCCATATATTCAAGATTTTGATATATGGCGTTTGCCGTACCTGTATACCATTCACTGTTTTCACTCTTCTCGTATGGCGGTAATACCGTTACACCACCGATATTACGGTCTAAATCCCACGCAATACCAATACCGATATGTGTGTTTAACTTTAACGGCTGATACTGTGTAAGTACCCCGACTGTGTCAATACCGGAGTTGATGCAGTTACTAAGTGGAAAATCGATGATACGGTATTTTCCTCCGAACGCCACTGCCGGTTTTGCCATTTTCGATGTCAGCACTCCCAGTCTTGAGCCCTGTCCACCTGCTAAAAGCATGGCAATCATTTCTTTCTTAATCATTTTGTCACCCCTATAATGCAAAAAATCAGATAGGTAATATGTGAATTTTTTATGTTCACACAATATCCGATTTGATTATATCATGAATGATGGACAAAGTGAACATTTTTGCGCCTTTTTTCTTACGTTATCTTGTATTTATTTAAATTTCACAATAATTCAAAAATTGAAAATACTGTAAACTAACTTACACATTATATATCGGCTTCATCCGAAAAAAATTAACATAATTTCTGAAAATAATTATTTTTATCTGAATATTTTCTCTGGAGCAATTTAATTATTTTTTAAAATATATAGAAAAACCCTCTCATTAGGTGTATGATAATATGACGTATTATTTTAGAGATAAACGGAGGTTTTATAATAGATGTATCATATTGATTTTAAAAATCCTATCCACGTACACTTTATGGGCATTGGCGGCATCAGCATGAGTGGTCTTGCAGAGATTTTGTTAGACGCTGGTTTTACAGTCAGTGGTTCTGATGCCAGGAAATCACCATTGACAGAACATTTAGAAAATTTAGGTGCAACTGTTTTTTATGGTCAGTGCAAAGAAAACATCATTGACGGCATTGATCTCGTTGTCTATACCGCAGCAATTTCCAAAGATAATCCTGAATATGTGGAAGCCATGGCACAGGGAATTCCTATGATGCCTCGAGCAGATTTACTTGGACAGATTATGAAAAACTATAAAATGCCTATTGCCATCAGCGGTACCCACGGTAAGACTACTACTACTTCTATGATTTCAGAAATTTTACTTGCAGCAGATACTGATCCGACCTTATCTATCGGTGGTATCCTGAAATCGATTGGCGGAAATATCCGTGTAGGTGGTCCTGACTATTTTGTTACAGAAGCCTGTGAGTATACTAACTCTTTCTTAAGCTTCTTTCCCAAAATCAGTATCATTTTAAATGTAGAAGAGGATCATCTTGATTTCTTCAAAGACATCAACGATATCCGTAATTCCTTCCATACCTTTGGTAAGCTTCTTCCATCGGATGGCTGCTTAATTATCAACGGAGATATTGACAAGCTGCCGGAGCTTACAGCTGATTTAGCCTGTAAAGTCGTTACCTTTGGTAAAAATGCTTCCTATGATTACAGTTATACAGATTTGACCTTTGATGAACTCGGCCGTGCTACCTATACTTTATTAAAGAAGGGTATTGCAAGCGGTACTGTTTCTCTTGGTGTCGTAGGTGAGCATAATGTGATAAATTCCTTATCTGTTCTTGCACTGATGGATATTTTAGGTATTGACTCTGACATTGTCAAAAAGTCTTTAACAGATTTTCATGGTACAGACAGACGTTTTGAATATAAGGGCTGTGTGGACGGCGTAACTATTTTAGATGACTATGCGCATCACCCGACAGAAATTGCTGCGACCTTAACTGCTGCTGCAAATTATCCACATAAAAATATCTGGTGCGTGTTCCAGCCACACACCTATACAAGAACAAAGGCCTTTTTAAAGGATTTTGCGGTTGCTTTATCAAAAGCAGATAAGATTGTTTTGGCAGACATTTATGCTGCCAGAGAGAAAAACACCATTGGTATTTCCTCAAAGGATTTACTTGCTGAGCTCCAGAAACTAGGTAAGGAATGCTACTATTTCCCTACTTTTGATGAAATCGAAAAATTTTTATTAAAAAATTGTATCAACGGAGATTTGTTGATAACTATGGGAGCCGGAGATGTTGTAAAAATCGGCGAAAATCTACTTGGACAATAATTATCCACATTATCCACATTTTTGGAGGGAAAAATCCACTTTCAGAAATGTGGATATTTTTGTATGAAATCCACATTTTGCATTTTTTCAAACACTTCCTGCAAAAGCCCTTTTTTCAAGGCTACAGCGATTACCTTTTTTCTTTATCCACATTATCCACATTATCCACAAGTGCCTCAAACCCAGTGTTTTCAAGGCTTTCAGGGTTTTCCACCTATTGCTTTTTTCCAACTTTGTGTTACAATACAGTTACTTTTAGATAACAAGGACGGGGACACTATGAATCGTATAAACATCTATCGTAATACACATAAGGAACAGACTGCAATTTCCAATTATTTTATTGATGAATTTATGCAGGATGCAAACGATGCACAGTTAAAAATCTATCTTTTTCTTATTCGCATGATGAGCGCTAATCTCCCAACCAGCGTGACTGACATTGCGGATAAATTCAATTACACAGAGAAGGATGTGCTTCGTGCTTTGATGTATTGGGAATCCAGACAGCTTTTAAGCCTGGAATATGATGCAGCGCATAATTTATCCGGTATTCAGGTCCTTTCCTTAGACAACCCTTATGAGTTGCAGCAGGCTACTGCACCTCGCATTACACCGGTACTTTCCTTTATCAGACCAGCTTCTGCTTTGACAGGCGTAAGCCCTGACAGAGGCACAGGCATGACTGCTCCCTCAGCTATGCCTGTTGGTAACGGTATGAGCATGAACAGTCAGCCCATGCGCACAAGCTATCCGGTGACTTCCTCCGTTACAGAATACCCTGTACAGGAATGTACCTATGAAAAGCCAAACTACAGCATGGATGACATTAAGATTTTTAAGAATAACGAAGAAGCACAACAAATTCTTTTCGTCACAGAGCAGTACATAGGCAGACAGCTTACTCGTTCCGATATGGAAACGATTCTTTTCCTATATGACCAATTAGGCTTCTCTGCTGACTTGATTGACTATCTGGTACAGCATTGTGTAGAACGTGGCAAAAAGGATTTCCGATACATTGAAAAGGTTGCTATTTCCTGGGCTGAGCAAGGTATTACTACTGCAAAGCAGGCACAAATGCTTTCCAAAAAGTATGACAAAAATGTCTATACTATCATGAAAGCACTTGGTAAAAATACTGCTCCGGCGCCAAAAGAGCTCGAGTACATCAATAAGTGGACAAATGAATACGGTTTCTTATTAGATGTCATTCAGGAAGCATGTGATAAGACTGTCATGACTACAGATACCCATCGCTTTGCTTACGCAGACGGCATTTTAAGCAAATGGTATCGTGCAGGCGTTCATCATAAGTCTGATATTGCCGCAGTAGACGCTTCCTTCCAGCAATCAAATGCAGCCTACCGCAACCAGAAGACGCAGGGTGCCAATAACAAATTTAACCAGTTTTCTCAGAATTCTTATGATTTTGCACAATTAGAAGAAAACATTTTAAGCAATTAGCCAAGGAGAAAGCAAATGCCACTAAATAACAGTCAGTATAATGCAATTATCCGCTCTTACGAGGAAAAACAACGTAAATCAAGACATGCCTTAGAGGCAAATACGGAGCGAGTTTATCAAACCATTCCCGGCTTTGAAGAACTGGACAAACAGGTATCTGCTATCTCTATCGCTCATGGTCGCAGGCTCTTAAATGGTGACGACCATGCGCTTGAAGATTTGAAAATAAGCCTTAAGGAAATCGCAGTAAAGAAAGCGGCATTGCTTTCTGACTATGGTTTCCCTAAGGATTTTTTAGAGCCTGTTTATGAGTGTCCACTCTGCAAAGATACCGGCTACATAGGAAACCGTAAGTGCAATTGCTTCAGGAATGCTGAAATTGAACTTATCTACGAACAATCCAACATTAAAAATCTACTAAAATCTGACAACTTCGACCATTTATCTTATGAGTATTATGACGGAGAAGACCTTACCCGCTTTCAAAAAGCTGTTCAAGAGTGCCAAAATTTCATTAAAACCTTTAATTCGGACTACCGCAATTTATTTTTTTATGGTACAGTAGGTACTGGTAAATCGTTTCTGTCCTGCTGTGTGGCAAGAGAACTGATAAATGCCGGAAAGCTTGTCATTTATTTTAGTTCTTCTCAGCTTTTTGAAGTTTTATCCAAATACACTTTTGACAAAGACAGTAAGGAAGCCACATCAGGCATTTATGAGGACATTTATGAATGTGATTTACTTATCATCGATGATTTGGGAACAGAACTCACAAATGCTTTTGTATCATCGCAGTTGTTTGCCTGCCTCAACAACAGACATCTTCGGAAAAAGGCAACGATTATTACAACGAATCTTTCCTTAGAGGAACTGCGTGACAAATACTCAGACAGAATTTTTTCCCGTATCACCAGTAATTATGAGATGTATAAGCTCACCGGAAAAGATATCCGGATTACCAAGAAATTATTGTTGAACAGAAAGTGAGGATTTCGCAATGCCAGTTCGCGAAGAAAAAAGAAATCTTAATTCGATACCCGTTGGTTCCTTAGGTGTCATTCCTTTGGAAGGTTGTAAATCTCTTGGAGAAAAGGTAGATAATTACCTTGTAAAATGGAGAGCAGAACGTGAGAGTGAGCATAAAAACAGTCTTGCATTCTCAGGCTATCAGCGTGATTCTTACATCTTAAAGACAAAAGTGCCTCGTTTTGGTACAGGTGAAGCAAAAGGTGTTATTTTAGAATCTGTACGTGGCGATGACTTATATATTTTAGTAGATGTTGCAAACTACAGCTTAACTTATTCTCTTTGCGGACATGAAAATCATATGTCTCCGGATGATCATTATCAGGATTTAAAGAGAATTATCGCTGCTGTTGGTGGTAAGGCCAGAAGAATTACCGTTATTATGCCTTATTTATATGAAAGCCGTCAGCATAAGAGAACTACCCGTGAGTCTTTAGACTGTGCTCTTGCATTACAGGAGTTGGTAAAGATGGGCGTTGACAATATCATTACCTTCGACGCACATGACCCACGTGTACAGAATGCCATTCCTTTGAACGGCTTTGAAACAGTTTCTCCTACTTATCAGTTCATTAAGGGCCTCTTAAATCATGTACCTGATTTGACCATTGACTCTGACCATATGATGGTAATCAGCCCTGACGAAGGCGGTATGAGTCGTGCTATTTACATGGCAAACGTACTTGGTCTTGATATGGGTATGTTCTATAAGAGACGTGACTATACAAAGGTAGTTGACGGACGTAATCCTATCGTTGCTCATGAGTTCCTTGGCAGTGATGTAGAAGGTAAGGATATGTTAATTATCGACGACATGATTTCTTCCGGTGAAAGCGTATTAGAAGTTGCTGCCGCTTTAAAGGCAAGAAAAGCCGGCAGAATTTTCGTAGCTGCTACTTTTGGTCTTTTCACAGGTGGTTTAGCTGCTTTCGATAAGGCTTATGAAGAAGGTTTAATCGACAAGGTACTTACCACAAACTTAATTTACCAGATGCCTGAATTACTGGAAAAACCATATTATATCAGTTGTGACATGAGTAAGTATATCGCTTACATCATTGATACTTTAAATCACGATTCTTCTATCAGTGATTTATTAAATCCAAATGACAGAATTAACAGCATTTTGGAAAGATACAGAAACAAAGAATTAGATTGTCAGAAAAATATGTAATTAAAAGCAGTTTAGGATTTCCTAAACTGCTACTTTTTTGCACTTCATAAAACAGACAGAGGGAAATAACTATGGAAAAGAAGTTAAATATCAAATATGCCTTTACTCAGGGACTTTACTGGATGATATATTGTGTCTTTTTGGGCTACGCCAGTGTTTACCTGTTGGACAAAACATATACTAATACGCAAATCGGCTTTATTATGGCCACCGGATTTTTGTGTTCAATTTTACTGCAACAAATAGTCGCAGCTTATACAGACCGTTCTAATAAAGTAACTGTGCTTACTGTTACTTTGTTTTGTATTGCTTTTTTGCTGCTATTTTCTATCGTATTGCTTGCCGTCAGTAGAAAATCACCCCTTCTAACCTTTGCATTTATTTGCATTTATTTGCATTTCTATTGTTATTATGCTGTTGCAGCCTCTGATTAATTCCATTAATTTCTACTTGGTTCATCGTGGCATTACCATGAACTTTGGTGTTGCAAGAAGCTTTGGTTCCCTTTTTTATGCCATTATCAGTGCTTTACTTGGTATTGCCTTAGTCACAAAAAGCACAGATTTTATCCCAAAGACAGGCCTGATACTCCTTGCTCTTTTCTTTGTATTACTGCTGTCTCTTTTCTTTGATGATAAAAAACTGGTATCTTTATCAAAAGAAAAAGAAGCTGACACCTCCTTGCAAGAGCACTTTTCTATCAAAGACTTCTGCTATCAGTATCGCTTCTTCTTTCTCTTTTTATCAGGTGGATTAGGCATGTTCTTTGGTCACACCACCATTAACAACTATTGTTATCAAATATGCCTCCATGTAGGCGGAAACAGCGCCGATTTAGGAAATATTCAAGCATTTTCAGCAATCTTAGAGCTTCCTGCTATGATATTTTTCTCTCAGCTCAACAAACGTTTTGGATGTAGAAAGCTATTACAAATAGCAGCTTTTTTCTTTAGCGTGAAAATACTTATCACACTTTTTGCAGGCTCTGTACTATTTCTTTACATTTCCATGATTTTTCAAATGTTTGCTTTTGCTGTTTATATCCCGGGTTCTGTCCACTTTGTAGATGAAATCATGAGTAGCAAGGACGCTGTGAAAGGACAGGCCTTTGTCACAGGTATGATTACCCTGGCTAATCTGCTTGCAAGTATTTTGGGGGGCTTCTTAATTGATAACTTTGGTATTTCTGTTATGTTAACTGTTGGCACTATTGCCACACTATTTGGCACCATCGTATCTATTAGTGTACTTCACTACACCAAAAACAACTGCTTATAAATCCAATTTTAAATCGTTTTCCTTTATCCAACCGATTTTACGGAAAAAGAGTCCAAATGCCCAGGCAAGAACTCCCGGAAGAAGGAAGCTGATAAAAATAAGTCCCATCCAGTCAAAGGCTGTAATTGCAGCCTTTGTACCTGCTGCAATATCATTTACCCAACCTGTATACACCCCGATTTGTCCAACCAATCCGCAGGTTCCCATTCCTGATGCAACTGCTGCACCATTCATTTGTAATTTGAATATGCAGGTTGCAATCGGTCCAGTAATGGCTGAAGTCAAAATAACAGGCATCCATATTTTGGGATTTCTTACAATATTGCCCATCTGGAGCATGCTGGTGCCAATTCCCTGTGCAAAAAGTCCTCCCCATTTATTTTCACGAAAGCTTAATACTGCAAAGCCAATCATATTGGCGCAACAGCCTGCTACTGCCGCACCACCTGCCAGTCCTGTAAGGCTTAAGGCTGCACAAATCGCAGCACTGCTGATTGGTAAAGTCAGTGCAATTCCTACAACCACCGATATAATGATGCCCATAAAGAACGGCTGTAACTCTGTTGCCCACATGATAGCATTTCCTACCGCACTTGCTGCACTGCCGATTGCCGGTGCAAATACAAAAGCCAATATACATCCTACCATAATGGTTACAAATGGAGTCACAATAATATCTATTTTCGTTTCTTTGGAAACTGCTTTTCCAAACTCTGCAGCAAAAATGGTTACAAAAAGAACCGCTAACGGACCGCCGGCGCCACCTAAGGTATTGGCCGCACCACCAACTGCCACAAGAGAAAATAATACAAGTGGCGGGCAATGTAATGCATATCCAATTGCAACAGCCATGGCTGCACCTGTCGCTGATTTTGCATAACCGCCTATTGTCACAAGAAGCTCTATACCAAGCTGTTCTCCTAAGGTTGCAAGGATAGTGCCTATTAACAAAGATGCAAATAAGCCCTGCGCCATAGCTCCCAATGCATCAATTCCATAACGCTTTGCTGAAATCTCAATGTCTTTTCGTTTTAAAAAACTTTTAATCTTTTCCATGTCTCTTCTCCTCGTTTCTATTTTACACATGTATTTACATATGTAAAGTCACTTGAATAGTGTATCACAGGAAGTAAAGAAAAGAAAGTAAAATTCTTGACTTTTTACCTTTTTCCAGTATAATTGTACGTCGGGGCTTCGGGTATACGCCCCACACGGTCAGTTCGAAACCTTCCTGACCGGTTGCGATATTCGCACAGTAAACAAAACTAAAGGAGAAATGTCTATGAAAAACAAAAAAGTCTTATTCTTAACCCAGGCAGCAATGATTGCTGCTTTGTACATTGTATTGACCTATTTTATCAATGCATTCAATCTTGCGAGTGGTGCCATTCAGGTACGTATTTCGGAAGCATTAACCATTCTTCCTGTATTTACACCAGCTGCCATTCCAGGGCTCTTTGTCGGCTGCTTATTAAGCAATAGTTTAACAGGATGCATGCCTTTGGATATACTTTTCGGAAGTCTTGCTACCTTAATCGGAGCTTTTGGCACACGTGCTTTACGTAAGCATCAATGGCTTGCTCCTCTTCCGCCAATTCTTGCAAATACTATCATAGTACCTTTTATACTATCTTATGTTTATCATTTTGAAGGCAGTTTGCTTTATTTTGCAGTAACAGTAGGTATCGGTGAAATACTGTCCTGCGGTGTTCTGGGTATGATTTTATATTTTGCATTGCAAAAACAGGCAAATAGGATTTTTCAAACGCTTTAATTTAAAAATAAATACCTATTCATTTAAAAAGCAGGTTCGATATTCCCGAACCTGCTTTTAAAGTCTCTTTATTCTTCTGAAGCTACTGCTGTTGCTTTTTCCAAATCCTCTGGTGAAATGCTGCTGTATTGCCGTTTCATTTGCTCATACAATGTTTGTGCAATGCCAAGCCCATTTTGGTCAGTTGCCATTGCTGTCATTTCCTGAATCGCTGAATCTTTAAAATAATCCACCATTTTTGAAGCATAACTGTTTTCTTCTTCATCAGAAAACAATTTCGTCGATTCTATCATAGTATCAAAAACCTGCTCCAGAAAATAGGATTCAAAGCTTTTACAAGCCTCCATCAATTCCTCATCGGAAGCTGTTTCCAAATTTGTATTATTTAATGTATTGGAAATAGCACTTGCTTTGTCCGTTGCCTGATTGGTTAAATAATCTGCATACAAAGAACTCATTCCATTAACTTCCATCTCTCAACACCCTGCCTTTCCTGCTATCTTACTTTTTCAGTGCATTGGCAGACTGAAGCATTTCATCAGAAGTTGTGATAACCTTGGAATTCATTTCATAGGCACGCTGTGCAACAATCAAATTAACCATTTCATCTGCAATCTGAACATTAGAACCCTCTAAGTAACCTGATTTTAAGGTACTCTTTTTCAGATTTTCCTCTGTATTTTCATTTAGAGCATTACCACTGGCCTCTGTTTGCTGATACATACTGTCCCCAACCTTCAAAAGACCTGCCGGATTGCTGAACTGATACAAACCAATCTGAAAATCCAGCTTCTTGGAAACACCATCCTCATCAGGATAATATAACTCACCCTTGGAGTTTATCGTAACTTTGGATGCTACGATTCCATCCTCTAACACAATAGGCTCACCGGTTGTACTAAGTACCGGCTCACCATCTGAATTTGTCAATGTCATTCCATCAGTACCTACAGCAAAAATGAAACGTCCATTTCTGGTATAGTATGTATTTCCATCCTCTCCCTGAATAGCAAAGAAACCATCACCATTAATTGCAAAATCTGTGTCAATTTCTGTTGCAGTCATATTACCCTGTGTAAAAACTGACATGATAGAAGAGTTTCTAACACCAAGTCCTACCTCTGCACCAATTGGCTTCTCTTCTCCATTTGCTGTCGTTGTCTTTGTCTGAATGGTCTGATATAACAAAGATTTGAATTCCATAACCTCTGTTTTATATCCGGTCGTATTTACATTTGCCAAATTGTTTGAGATGTTGTCAACGTTTAACTGCTGTGCGTTCATACCTGTTGCACCTGTCCATAAGGATCTTACCATATCTGCCTCCTATTCCTCGTCAAAACGATTATTAAATCCTACCAAGCTGATTTGCTGAAATCTGCAGCGAATCATCATAGGTGGTAATTAATTTCTGGTTTGCATCGTAGTGTCTCTGAATACTAATCATGTTGACCATTTCTGATACAACAGAAATGTTTGCCATTTCCAAATAGCCTCCATGCACCTTTGTGTTTGTTGCATCCTTTGCAACAGCACCTTCCTTGGCATCCCACATCGTCTCACCGTAATGGGTCAGATAGTTCGTATCCTCGAACTCAGTCAATTTTATTTTAGTAACGAGGGTGTTGTCCTGATAAATGGAACCATCCTCTTTGATAACGGTATTTGCGGATGTTGTCGATAACTGAATTCTCTTGTCGTTGGCATCTAATACATAGTCACCATCATCAGTTACCAGATAGCCATCCTTTGTTAGCGTAAAGCTTCCGTCACGCGTATATTTGGTAGAAGTCTCTCCAGCCTTGTTGGTAAATTCAATATTAAAAAATCCATCACCTGACAATGCCAAATCAAAGGTATTTCCTGTTTCTTTGAATGAGCCCTGACTAAAATCCGTATAGGTTTCACCAATTTTTACACCTAAACTCATATTCCCAAGCTTTTTTACCGCATTGGGATTTTCTGATGTATCTTTTATTTTTACCGCCATTACATCTGAATAAGCCTGTGCTGTGGAACCTTCCTTTTTAAATCCGGTCGTATCCGCATTTGCAAGGTTATTCGATAAGATATCTAGTCTATACTGCTCATTTAACATGCCAGTATATGCTGTATAAAGACCTCTAAGCATTTTGTTCCTCCTGTTGTGGGGTCTGTTCCACTTTCAGAGGCAGGATATTATATGTCTTCTCTGTATCCGGCAAGGAACTCTACGTATTTACCTGTTCCAATGGCAACTGCTGTCATTGGATCTTCTGCTGTCATTGTATTGATGCCTGTTCTGGACTCGATTAAATCCTCTAATCCGCGAAGAAGGCTTCCACCACCTGTAAGCACGATACCGCGGTCTGCAATATCTGCCGCAAGTTCTGGCGGAGTTCTCTCCAATACGCTGTGAATCGTATCAATGATTTGAGAAGTTGTTTCACGTAAAGCTTCCTCTGTCTCCTCAGAAGATACTCTGATGGTCTTTGGAAGACCTGTTACAAGGTTACGTCCTCTAACGTCCATGTAATCTACTTCTGCTCTCTTGAAAGCTGACCCAATCTTAATCTTAATGTCCTCTGCTGTTCTCTCACCAATCAAAAGATTGTGTTTCTTTCTCATATAACGGACGATTGCTTCATCAAAGTCATCGCCTGCTACCTTGATAGATGCACTGACTACTGTTCCTCCAAGTGAAATAACCGCTATATCCGAAGTACCTCCTCCGATATCTACAATCATATTTCCACATGGCTTGCTGATATCGATACCTGCTCCGATAGCAGCTGCAATTGGCTCCTCAATAATAGAAACATCTCTTGCACCAGCCTGGAAGGTAGCATCCTCTACAGCCTTTTTTTCTACCTCTGTTACACCACTTGGCACACATACGGCAATTCTTGGCTTACGGAATGTTTTCTTACCAAGTGCCTTCTGAATGAAGTGCTTCATCATCTGCTCTGTAACATGGTAGTCTGAGATAACACCCTGACGTAACGGTCTTACAGCTACGATATTTCCCGGTGTTCTACCTAACATTAATCTTGCATCTTCTCCGATGGCTTTTATTTTATCTGTATCTTTATCGAAAGCTACAACTGACGGCTCTTTTAATACTACACCCTTTCCACGGATGTATACTAATATACTTGCTGTTCCAAGGTCGATTCCAATGTCTGTGTACTGCATGGCACTTTGCCCCTTTCTTTATAGTTATAGGTTAACTTTATCTATTTTCATTATTCCCAATGATAGCATTTTAAACATACTAAGTCATTATAACCTAAACTATCCAATTTTCAAAGAGGTTTGCACGTTTTTTTACAATAAAAACACAAATAGATTTTGTCCATCTGCCTGTTATATCGGCTCGTTTACCATAATACTTTATACTTTTCATAAAATATTATGTTAATTTATTATATAATCTTTTTATTGTGTTTGTAAATATTAATTGTAAGAACATTTGCATAATTAATATAAAATCGTCGCACTAATAATAATTCCGTTCCAATAGTTACCTTTCCATATCCAGAAGTCCTTTGAAATAGGAATTTATATAGATTCCCTACATAAGATATTCTCTGATGATAGCTTCTACCAACACAGGATCCAAAGGTCTGCTACTGCTTTCATGAGATAGTATAAGCTGTTTCCCAGGAAAGATTCCGTTTTTTTCATATCGCGTAATTCTGTCCATAGCGTGTTCCAGGTATTTTTAATTTTTTAAGTTTATTGGCAATAATCAGCTCTGACTTTGAACGAACTAAATCCTCACCTTCTGTCTGATATATATTTATTGCATTTCCTATATCTTTTTTCTTATATTCCTGGTTAATCCACTTCCGTGCATACGCTTCATCTGACAGTTCAACAGGCTCAATCAGTTCTTTACGCTCCGCTATATAATTATCATAGATTTTTCTAATTCCATCTTCACTATATGTTTTTATCATTTTTCTTATTTGAGTAAGCTCTTTTTGCATTGCAAGAATTACTTTTCTATCATATTCTTTTTGTGCAAGACTACATATGACGTCCATGTCATTTTTTTGTAAGTAGATTCCATTTGGTTCCGTATCTTTTGTTACTTTATAATACTGTACTTTCTTTGTCCTTGAAATTTTCAGATATCCATCCGGAGCTTGATTATCTCTGCTTTGCACCAGCTCCAGATATTTCTCCAGTTCAGTTTCTCTCTCCTGCATCGCAGCCTGAATTCCACTCTTTTTTATTGATCCATTCATGTTTTTGATTACTCCATTCTCTATTTTCTTGATTATCCAATGTTCTACACCTCTCTATCCCAATCTCCAACAAGTTAATTGGTCCTCTTTTCAACTCTATTAAAGCAAAATCAGAGGGTATAGCTTTTTTTGAAGCTTTCCCTCTGCCCTGTTTGCTCGCAAATCCACCTTTCAATCACCCGTATTAGCTATTTTTTATACTTTCCCTCTGACTTCTTTCAGCAACAATGAAAAACTGGGCAGAGGGAAACACCATAATCAACTGATTACATCTGCCTCTTTCTACGCTCAATAATGAAACGGGCAGAGGGAAGAAGGAAAAAATGTGACATACATCTGATTTTTCTTATTTCATTTTCATTTTTGGGCAGAGGGAATGTACATTTTTCTTGTCTTACCTCTGAATTTACTATTTTTTTATTTCATTTTTGGAAATAAACGAGTGAATCACTCTGGAATCATAGAAACGTAGCAATCATAACATGCCAAATAACTCTTGTCCATAAAAAATTTTTACATTTCGCGTGAACATGTATCCTGCCATAGGCTTAAAATGGAGCGTAAAATAACTCTCTAAACAGCGAATAAGCCGCAACCTTACGGAAGCGGCTTATATATTTGCAAAAATCTGAAATTAGCTTTAATAAAACATTCGAAAGCATGGTCAAAAAGCCCATTCGCTCAACAAGCTACCACCTAATCACTACTTTAAACAAATCTCCATCTACTGCGACTGAAAGCTTTCCTCCCTGTGCTTCGGTAAAGCTTTTTGCTATTGCAAGCCCAAGCCCTGAGCCTTCTGTATTTCTTGAGCTGTCTCCACGGACAAATCGTTCGGTCAGTTCTTCCGGTGAAACACTCAATTCTTCTGCAGATATATTTTTGATACTGATTTGTACATGCTCTTTGCTATCAGAAGAATTCTGTCTATCTTCTTCATTTACCTTTTCTACCTGTATATAAACACGGCTGCCTTGCATAGCATATTTTTGAATATTTACAAATAAATTTTCAAAAATACGATAAGTCTTTTGCGGGTCCAGGGATAAAATCACTTTTTCCTCCGGCAGATACCATCTTAGGTCTAGCTGTCTTTGTTCAAATTTATCCATATGCTCGACACTTACCTGCTTAATCAGATTTACCACATCTACTTCAGTCAGATTGAGAGATATATTGTTACTGGTCGCTTTACTTACTTCAAAAAGGTCTTCAATCAACACCTTTAGTCGCAATGATTTTTGAGATAATGTCTCCACATACTCTTTTCTTTCTTCCTCTGTAATGTCCTCTTTTTTCAATAGCTCTACATAGGTTGTAATTGCTGTCAGTGGTGTTTTTAAATCATGAGAAACATTTGTAATCAGCTCTGTTTTCATACGCTGACTTTTTACTTCCTCATCAACTGCTCTCTTAAATCCAAAACGTACCTTTTCCAGTTCCTCCTTTAGTGGTTCAAAGACTCCTACATCCTCTGTAATAGTAGTATTCAAATCTCCTTCTGCCATCCGGTTTATGCCATGTAATAAGGTCTGATAGTCTTTTCCGATTCTCTTATAATATTTTTGGAGGAAGAAAAATAGTCCCAACGAATATACAGCAAGTACAAAGACACCCATGACCCACAAAGCTGAAATCAATGCAAGAATAATAAAGTTAATGATAACCAGTTTCACGATTGTTTTCATGGTTTTATCACTAAAATCAATATGTGCAATTTCTTCCTTTAACTCCTTGTATTTCTTCTTTGCCCATGGATAAATCTGATAGAAAAAGCTATATTGACAGATATACTCTTTTATTCCAAGGGTAAATACCGGACGTATAAATCGGAGAGACAGATACCAAATGCCGTAAATGGAAAACAGAGCCATCACGCTGCAACTAAACCATGACAAGATTTCACTTGTAGTTTCCATACTGCTTCCATCATGGATTAAATCAATGATACCCTCTTCACACATGGCAATTACGAAAAATACACCAACAAAAGCAGCTTCCATCAGATACCACTTTTTCGGTCTTTCGAGTACCGGGTTCATCCGCTTACTTGTCATAAACAGCACAAGCAGTGCAACAATGGCCAGCATAGTAATATAAAGTGTAATGGCTCCCTCTTGGGTATAGGCATCTACTATCGTGGAATAATGCGTTCTATAGGAATAATTCCATAAAGAAACTTTATCTGATGAAGTCCTTGGAACCGCATAGATAACAGAAAAGCCTGTTGGCATTTTTATCCTATTTAAAATATCTGTGTCATAAGGATCCAGACTTTGCTTACTTATCTGTACCAATGATTTTATGACAAGGTCTTCTCTTTTTTCATTTGTGCTGAAAATACCGTCTACGCTCACCGCGCCTTTCTCATCAAAGGTTATCTGGAAAATATCGCTGTATGCATTTATCAGTTCATTGGTTTCTGCTTTATCCACGCCATAAGAAACAGCATTTTCAAGACTTCTTGCCGTATTTTTTGCATTATCGCCTGTATTTTTGTCATAGCAATAATAGTCTATCAACAGAGAATACTCTTCAAACTCCTGTTGCCAGTCATATAATATATTGGAAATCATATCTTCATATTCTTCCGTGTCCTCGCCAACAAAAAGCTCTTCTATCGTAATATCACTATTCCTTTGCGCAGCTTCCAAATACAACACAAAACATTCATGATAAAGAGCTGTCAAGAGGTCTGTATTAACTTCATCTATATCTGCTGCATTTTCATTTGTTTGATCAATACGATTTTCTGCCCGATATATAATATCCGGGAAAAAAGCTACGCTCACTATAGAAAGTAGCACCAATATCACTACTACAAAAATAATTTTTGCCTTAAGGCTGTTTTTCAATTTTGTAACCAACACCCCACACCACCTTTAAATATTTTGGTTCTTTTGGATTTATTTCTATTTTATCTCTGATATTTCTTACATGCACCATAATGGTATCTGTATTGATAGCCTTTTCATTCCATACCCTTTCATAGATTTCCTCTGCGGAATACACACGCCCAGGTGTTTTTATCAGCAAGTTTAAAATCTTAAATTCTATGGGCGTCAGCTTGGTAGGTGTGCCATCTACCAACACTTCTTTTGTTTCTTCATTCAGTTCAATACCACCTACAATATGGACATGCTCTTTATTTTGCTCAGCGCCAATGCTGCATCGGTTCTGAAATCTTGTGTAACGGCGTATCTGTGAATTCACGCGTGCCATCAGCTCCAATGGTGTAAACGGTTTTGTCACATAATCATCTGCGCCGATATTGAGTCCCATGACTTTGTCTGTTTCTTCTGACTTTGCTGACAGCATGATAACCGGAAAATCATATTTTTCCCGCAGCTTCATCGTCATGGTCACACCATCCATGCGCGGCATCATGATATCTACAATCGCAAGATGAATTTCTTCCTTTTCTATGATTTCCAGTCCTTCTACACCATCCGCTGCTTTAAATACCTGATAGCCCTGACTTTTCAAAAATATCTCTATGCCGTTTCTGATTTCTTTATCATCTTCTACAATTAAAATATTGTATGTACTCATGTGATTACCCCTTGTTTTTTTGTATCAATTTTACTGTTTTACGAATACTTTTCTATTCCACGAAAAGAGTATATCACATCTTTGTACCTGAGCACACACCTTTCCATAGCACTCCTGTGCCTGTCTGGCAACCTTATCCTCCGAAAATGACATAGCTGTCTTTTTTGCCTCTTCTGACATATATACATATCTGTCGATATCCAGCATAAGTTTATCGATACTTTTTGCCCAAAGAAGCGGGTGTTCTGAGGTCAGCATGCCGTTTTCCCCGGATTTTACAACATCTCGTACTCCGGTTGCATTGACTGCAACTACAGGTGTACCTTGCGCCATTGCTTCTAAAATAACAATACCTTGTGTTTCTGATTTTGAGGAAAATAAAAACGCATCAGAGGCTGCATAATAATTTTTTATTTCTTCATTTGGCATATTCCCAAGTAAAGATATATTTTCACTTAACCCCCTTTCTGCAATTTCTTTTTGCAAAACTTCTCTCTGTGGACCATCCCCTATCATGATGTAATGGAAGCTCTTCCCCTTTTGCGCTAACATTTGTTTGAGTTCCTGTAGTCCTTGCAGTTGAAAAATCAGATTTTTCTCCTTTGCTAAGCGGGAAACAGTACAGAACAGAAAATCTGCTTTGGCAAGATAGTTGCTTCTGATTTCCATTACCCTTTGTTTCTCTGCCTGAAAGCCCGTATTTGGTATTCCTGTCGGTAAAATTGTGACATTTGTGTCAGTTATCCTTTTTTGTAATAAATGCTCCTTGATTTCCGGTGTCGGTGCTATCAACATGTCGCAATTTTGACAAAACCAAGTGAGATATCTTTGCATGCCACCTATATGGTTTTCTACTGTTTTCAATCCTTTGATATAATAAAGATATTCTTCATAACGGGTATGATAGGTAAATACCACCGGAATACCAAGCTTTTTCTTTATCCTTAATGCAATATTTCCCACTAATGCGGGATGGTGGACGTGTATCACATCTATTTGCAGCTCTTTTACCTTTTCTTCAAACAGCTTTGTGCATACATTTGGTATCGGAGCACCTGCAACTGCTATTGGAAAGGAAGGATACCTTATCACATAGGGTTCATCCTGCTGGTTTGGATAAGTTGGTGCAAAAACATATACCTCATGTCCCAGCTTTCTCAAACTTTCAGACAAATGCTCTATAGAAATCGGAACGCCTCCGATATATGGCTTATAATTGTTTGTAAACATTGCGATTCTCATTTTCATCACCTCCTTACGCTATCATTTTCATCACCATATCACCGAGGAAATAGCCGGCTCCTACAAAAACTAAATTCCACACAACAATTCCAAAGGTTGAGCTAATCATATATTTTTTAATATCCATACGGATGACTCCTGCCGGAATGGAAATCAGCGTTCTAACCATAGGAATCAGCTTACTTATAAAAATGCCTATGCTTCCTTTTTTCCTTAAAAAATCCATTTTTTCTTCTATTACTTTTTTCTGGTTTGGAAAATGACTGTAGTATTTCTTTAAAAAAACTTCTCCACCACCTCGACCGAACCAATATAAAATCATACTGCCGGTCAGTCCTGCTGCCACTGTGATAAGCAGGGTAACAAAAAAGTTCATCTCTCCTTTTGCAGCCCACACGCCCGCTAAGGGCATGATTACGCCTGCAGGAAACCCTGGAAGATTCATATATTCTAACAGTACGATGATAAAGATTGCGATTGAACCATAGGTTCTGAGGTAATGCATAATTAGGTCTGCATTCATTTGATAGATTCCTTCTTTCGTTTTTGTTGTATGTGTTTATATTAATGGAAAAAATGGAAAAATAAGTGCAGGAAAAACGAAAGATTTTCTTAAGATTTGGTAACTATTCAGAGCCATGCGAATTTATGAAAATCAGCCCGAGTAAGCTTGCTTACAGAGGACTGATTTCATAAATTCATATGGCGAGAAGCCATACATGAGCAAAAGGAAAGCTTCGAAGAAGCGATTTTGCGAATGGGGCTCTGAATAGTTACAAAATTTTAAAGATGAGGGACGCGAGCGTGGCTTCGCAGCTCGCTGGGGAAAACAACGGGAGGAATTGGGTTTGGTTTGATGTAATTAGGCAACGCAGCGCGAGCGTGGCTTCGCAGCTCGCTGGGGAAAACAACGGAAGGAATTGGGTTTTGTTTGATGTAATTAGGCAACGCAGCGCGAGCGTGGCTTCGCAGCTCGCTAGGGAAAACAACGGAAGGAATTGGGTTTTGTTTGATGTGATTAGGCAACGCAGCGCGAGCGTGGCTTCGCAGCTCGCTGGGGAAAACAACGAAAAAACGTGATAGAAATAACAGCCTGGCAACGGAAGAAAGACTGCACTACTTCTGAGCAATGCCAACCTCAAACGTCTCCGCCGTTTTCGGTCGCGTGCTTCGCTTCTCCCTGACGGAAAATATGAGCAATGCCAACCTCAAATCCGTGCTTCGCACTTCTTTTCGGTCGCGTGCTTCGCACTATAAAAATAAAAGGAAAGCCCTTGTTTCGTGCAAGCACGAACTTGGGCTTTCCTTCTATTTTTGCATTGCTCAATTATACCTCGAACATCAATTCTCCGTATGTTGGCATTGGCCATACGCTGCTGTCTACAAGCATTTCGAGTTTGTCGACTGGGGTACGTAATGCTTCCATAGCAACTTTTACTGAGTCTTTGTAATAGAATGCCTGAGCTTTTACATCTTCCATTGCTGCAGCTTTTGCAGTTTCTGCTTCCAATGTCTTTAAAGCTTTTCTAGCTTCTGCAAGGAGTCCGTCTACTTCTACTAACAGGTCTGCCTGTGAAGCACCTGTTGCACCTGCTTCTTTTACTGCAAGTACTGTATTTGCAAGTTCTCCTGTGTAAGCAGCTACTGCCGGGATGATATCCTTTCCTGCCATATCAATCATAGTTAATGCTTCGATGTTGATTGTCTTTGCATAGGTTTCGTAGATAATTTCTTCACGAGACTCTAATTCTACCTTTGTAAAGATACCGAACTTCTCGAATAACTTAACTGCTTTATCTGTTGTTAATGTAGAAGCTGCTTCAATCATAGACTTGATGTTTGGAAGTCCTCTTCTTTCAGCTTCTGCTACCCATTCATCTGAGTATCCGTTGCCGTTGAATACGATTCTCTGATGCTCTGACATATACTTTTTGATTAAATCATGTACAGCTACATCAAAGTCATCAGCCTTCTCCAATACGTCTGCTGCTTCGCTGAAGGCTTCTGCAACGATTGCATTTAAGGTTGTATTTGGTGAAGCAATAGAATCTGCAGAACCAACCATACGGAACTCAAACTTGTTTCCTGTGAATGCGAATGGTGATGTTCTGTTTCTGTCTGTTGCATCTTTTACTAAATCAGGAAGTGTAGATACACCTGTCTCTAATTTTCCACCCTGTTTTACGCTTGATGCGTCACCTGTTTCGATTAACTGTTTTACAACATCTTCAAGCTGTTCACCAAGGAAGATAGAGATAATTGCTGGTGGTGCCTCGTTAGCACCAAGTCTGTGGTCATTACCAACATCTGATGCAGACTGACGAAGTAAATCAGCGTGTGTATCAACAGCTTTCATGATACAAGCAAGTACCAATAAGAACTGAATGTTCTTGTTTGGTGTATCGCCCGGCTCAAGAAGATTTACACCATTATCAGTTGTAATAGACCAGTTGTTGTGCTTACCGGAACCATTTACGCCAGCGTATGGTTTTTCATGTAATAAGCATCTCATGTCATGCTTTTCAGCGACTCTCTTCATAGCTTCCATAACTAACTGGTTGTGGTCTACTGCGATGTTTGCTGTTTCATAAATTGGAGCTAACTCATGCTGTGCAGGAGCTACTTCGTTGTGCTGTGTCTTTGCTGTTACGCCTAATTTCCAAAGCTCAACATTTAAATCCTTCATGTATGCGCCTACACGCTCTCTGATTACACCAAAATAATGATCTTCCATTTCCTGTCCCTTAGGAGCCGGAGCACCGAATAATGTACGTCCTGCAAACATAAGGTCTTTTCTCTGGAAATATAAATCCTTATCTACAAGGAAATATTCCTGTTCTGGTCCTACAGATGCTGTAACCTTTGTAGCCCCTGTATTACCAAATAATCTCACGATACGAAGTGCCTGTTCACTTAAAGCTTCCATAGAACGAAGTAATGGAGTTTTCTTATCCAATGCTTCTCCTGTGTATGAGCAGAATGCTGTAGGAATGCAAAGGATTGTGCCACAGCCGGATTCCTTTAAAAATGCCGGAGATGTAATATCCCATGCTGTATATCCTCTTGCTTCAAAAGTTGCACGAAGTCCGCCTGAAGGGAAAGAAGAAGCATCCGGTTCACCTTTAATTAACTCTTTACCGGAAAATTCCATAATCATTTTTCCTTCGCTATCCGGATGTGCTACGAAAGAATCATGTTTTTCAGCGGTGATACCAGTTAGTGGCTGGAACCAATGTGTATAATGTGTTGCACCGTTTTCAACAGCCCAATCCTTCATTGCTTTTGCAACTACATCTGCTGTAGCCATAGAAAGCTCTCCACCATGTTCCATAACTCTTGTTACTTCCTGAAAAACTTTTTTAGGAAGTCTTTCTCTCATTTTTGCAACAGTAAACACTTTAGATGCAAAAATGTCTTCAACGTTTAATAATTCACTCATTGTATATCCTCACTTTCCTAATACATTCATTATCATTTTGCTGTGACAGTTCTTGTCAATCACGCAAAAAAAGTGCTCCAAAAAAAAACCTTTTGGAACACCTTTGTTCATTTTTACTTATTCAATTGATACAACTACAATAACTGATTCAAGCAAAAAAATCAATACCATTTTTTATCTTTTTGCAATTTCTGAAAAAAACTTATTTTTTCATTTGTCGTACTGTATCCTCGAGCACATCAAAATATTGGGCAAAGGTCTTTTTACAGCACATTGGATTTTTTATGACTACACCATCTGTCTTTAAGCCTGTCAGTGCAAATGCCATGGCAACTCTATGGTCTTCATACGTTTCCAGCTCGCAGCCCTTCATCTGCCCCGGGAAAATAGTGACAAAATCCTCACCCTCTTCTACTTTTAAACCTAAAGCAGAAAGATTATGTACAATCGCATGAATTCTATCACATTCCTGTAACCGAATATGTCCAATTCCGGTTATGGTGATTGGTCCATCTGCAAAGGGAGCAATCGCAGCCAAAGTCAATGCCTGATCTGAAAAAGCAGACATATCTACGGTAAAATTACCGGATAATCTGTCTGTTCCTTTCAGAAGCAAATCTTTTTTATCGGAGACGTGCAAACCATCTACCGTACATCCCATTTTTTCCAAAAGGTATAAAAAGGCCACATCTCCCTGCAGCATCTTGTTATGTACGCCCTTTACTTTTATCTTTGCACCCGCAATCGCACCTAACGCATAAAAATAAGCAGCTGCAGACATATCCGGTTCTATATCGTATTGAAGCGGATGAAACTTTTCTTTTCCTGATAGAATATAAAAAATCTGCCCATCCTTTTCTCTTTTATCCGCATGGACTCCAAAATCCTTCATCATTTGTGCCGTCAAATCCACGTAGCTTAATCCATGCGAACCGACAACATGAATACAAATATCCTCTGTCAGAGTACCGGCAGCAATCAGTAAGGCACTTAAAAACTGAGAGCTTTCATCAATATTTACTGTCATTTCTGTGGGGGCAACTCCATTTGTACCTATGATGTAAAGAGGAAAATGTCCCTCTTCTTCCAAACATTCGACTGTCGCACCAGCGTTTCGAAGTGCACTGATTAATGGTTGCATCGGTCTTTTTTTCATCTGTTCAGAGGAACGGACTGTGTACTCTCCCTCTGAAAATGCTAACATGGCAACTAAAAATCTGGCTGCTGTTCCTGCACTTCCTACATATATTTCCGCTTTTTTGTTTGGAATCTTTCCACCAAACCCGGTGATTTTGATATTACTTCCTAGCACACCGTCTGCTTCTTCAGCTACCGGAAATCCCAATTCCTTCAGGCAGGTAAGAAAATGTCTTGCGTCATCACTTGTCAGGCATCCATTTAAGCTACTTGTCCCATCAGCCATCGCCGCAAGCAGCAAAGCTCTGTTTGTAATGGACTTAGAGCCCGGAACTGCCACTTCTGTCATTTTTTCTGTATCTATATTTCGAAGGCATTTTACTACATAGTTATCCATAAAGTATGCTCCTACTTCCTTTTCATGCAAATTATAGTCTTCATCATAACATATTTCCAACATTCTTTCCAGCCCGCAATGCGCAACCTCAAACGTCTTCGCTGTTTTCACTCCGCAATGCGCAACCTCGAATCCGTGCTTCGCACTTCTTCTCGGTCGCGTGCTTCGCCTCCCTCACGGGAAGATTGAGCAATGCCAACCTCAAACGTCTTCGCCGTTTTCGGTCGCGTGCTTCGCCTCCCTCACGGGAAGATTGAGCAATGCCAACCTCAAACGTCTTCGCCGTTTTCGGTCGCGTGCTTCGCACTATAAAAATACAAGGAAAGCCCTTGTTTCGTGCAAGCACGAACTTGGGCTTTCCTTGTATTTTTGCATTGCTCAATTATATCTCGAACATCAGGTCTCCATATGTAGGCATTGGCCATACGGCGCTATCGACGAGCATTTCGAGTTTGTCGACCGGGGTTCTTAATGCTGTCATGGCTACATCGACAACATCTTTATAATAGAATGCTCTTTCTTTGGCATTCTTGATTTTTGTAGCCTGTGCGGTACATTCTTCCAGATGAGTCAAAGCTTTCTTTGCTTCAGCAAGGAGGCTGTCTACCTGGATAAGTAATTCTGTCTGTGCGGTTGCAGGTGCACCGGCTTCTTTTACTGTCACTACGGTATTGGCTAAGTCACCAGTGTATGCTGCAACTGCAGGGATAATATCTTTACCGGCCATATCTATCATAGTCAGTGCTTCGATATTAATTGTCTTTGCATAGGTTTCATAAATAATCTCTTCACGGGACTCTAACTCTACCTTGGTAAAAATACCAAACTTTTCAAAAAGTTTTACTGCCTTCTCTGTTGTAAGTGTTGGTGCAGCTTCAATGGTTGACTGAATATTTGGAAGTCCTCTTCTCTTTGCTTCCTCATACCATTCCTCAGAGTATCCGTTTCCGCTGAATAAGATTCTCTGATGCTCTGTCATATATTCTTTAATCAAATCATGCACAGCCATATCGAAATCTTCTGCCTTTTCCAAGCGGTCCGCAGCTTCACAAAATGCTTCTGCAACAATGGCATTGATGGTTGTGTTTGGTGAAGCAATAGAGTCAGAAGAACCTACTGTTCTGAATTCAAATTTATTTCCTGTAAATGCAAACGGTGAGGTTCTGTTTCTATCTGTGGCATCCTTTACAAAGTCCGGAAGTGTAGATACACCTGTTGCAAGCTTTTCTCCCTTTTTCGCACTTGATGCAACACCTGTTTCCACAAGCTGCTTTACAACATCCTCTAACTGTTCTCCAAGGAAAATGGAAATAATAACAGGTGGTGCCTCACTGGCTCCTAATCTGCGGTCATTTCCTACATCTGCTGCAGACTGACGAAGCAGGTCTGCATGCGTATCAACAGCTTTCATAATACATGCAAGAACCAGTAGAAACTGGATATTTTCATTTGGTGTTTCACCTGGCTCTAACAGGTTGATACCATTATCTGTAGTAATAGACCAGTTATCATGCTTTCCGGAACCACTCACACCTTCATACGGTTTTTCGTGCAATAAGCATCTCATATCATGCTTTACAGCAACTCTCTTCATGGCTTCCATAACTAACTGGTTGTGGTCTACTGCAATGTTTGCAGTTTCATAAATTGGAGCCAATTCGTGCTGTGCAGGAGCTACTTCATTATGCTGTGTTTTTGCAGTAACACCTAATTTCCACAATTCCTCATTTAAATCTTTCATATATGCGCCGACACGTTCTCTGATGACGCCAAAATAATGGTCTTCCATTTCCTGTCCCTTAGGCGCCGGAGCTCCAAACAGAGTACGTCCTGCAAACATCAAATCTTTTCTTTGTAAAAATAAATCTTTATCAACTAAAAAGTATTCCTGTTCTGCACCTACGCTGGCAGTAACCTTTGTTGCTTCTGTATTTCCAAATAAACGGACAATTCGAAGTGCCTGTTCATTTAAGGCTTCCATAGATCTTAAAAGTGGAGTTTTTTTATCGAGTGCTTCCCCTGTATAAGAGCAGAAAGCAGTAGGGATACAAAGAGTCACACCACATGCTGACTCCTTTAAAAATGCCGGAGATGTGATATCCCATGCTGTATAACCTCTTGCTTCAAAGGTTGCTCGAAGTCCACCGGATGGGAAAGAAGAAGCATCAGATTCACCTTTAATGAGCTCTTTTCCGGAAAAATCCATAAGCATCTTTCCTTCTTCATCAGGGTGTGTTACAAATGCATCATGTTTTTCTGCTGTGATTCCTGTTAATGGTTGGAACCAATGCGTATAGTGTGTTGCGCCATGTTCAACAGCCCAGTCTTTCATCGCTTTTGCAACTACATCCGCTGTAGCCATAGAAAGTTCTCCACCATGTTCCATAACACGGATTACTTCCTGAAATACCTTTTTGGGCAATCTTTCTCTCATTTTTGCCACTGTAAATACGTTTGATGCGAATAATTCTTCCACATTTAGCAATTCGCTCATTATCTTCTTCCTCACTTTCGGTATATAGAAATTGTGTAAAACTACAATCTAACTTATCATACCATATCAGGCGCTATATTGCACAGTCGTGAATACTACCCAATGTTTATTTTAGTAACATATTCCTATAAACATTTTGCACAAAAGCATCAAAAAAGAGTCAGCCAAAGGCTAACTCTTTACACGCATAATATCGTACTGGTCCGGTTTTACATCAAGCTCTACAAAAAGCTCCTGCTTAGAATGAGGACAACTCTCCACAGGCTCACCATCTTCGTTGTACATGCCAAGCACCTTAGCCGGCACATTACTTCCATCAGGCTTCATGATTTCAATGGTGTCTCCTACACAGAACTTATTTCTCTGCTGGAATTTTGCATACCCACGTTCATCAATATATGCCACAATTCCCAAATAAATATATTCGTTTACATAAGTATTGCTATCATATATCTGGGTATCCACCGTCGGCTTTCCAAAATAGAAACCGGTCGTAAACTGTCTGTAGGTACACTTTCCGATTTCCGCCTTATACCACTCCATATTTTCACGGTAGGTTTCCTCGGAAGTAAAATAGTCATCTATTGCCTTGCGATAAGTTCTTGCTACACAGGCAACATATAAAGCTGTTTTCATACGACCCTCAATTTTCAAGCTGTCAATTCCTGCATCCACAAGCTCCGGTACATGCTCTATCATGCACAAATCCTTAGAGTTGAAAATATAGGTACCTCTTTCATTCTCATAAACAGGCAGATATTCTCCCGGTCTTTTTTCCTCTACCACAGAGTATTTCCAACGGCATGGATGTGTGCAGGCTCCCTGATTTGCATCTCTTCCCGTAAAATAGTTGGAAAGCAGGCATCTGCCTGAGTAGGAAATGCACATCGCACCATGGATAAAGCTTTCAATCTCCATTTCATCCGGAATATGTGCTCTGATTTCCTTGATTTCAGCAAGTGAAAGCTCTCTTGCTGACACGACACGTTTCGCACCAAGCTTCCACCAGAAAAGGTAAGTCTGATAATTGGTGTTGTTTGCCTGCGTAGAAATATGAATCTCTATTTCCGGGCAAACCTCCTGGGCAATCGTAAACATACCAGGGTCTGAAATAATCAAAGCATCCGGCTTGATGTCCTTTAATTCCGTAAAATAAGCTCTTGCTCCATCCAAATCATCATTATGGGCTAAAATATTAGCTGTAACATATACCTTAACTCCATGCTCATGCGCAAAGGCAATACCCTCACGCATGTCCTCTGATGAAAAATTCTTTGCATTGGCACGAAGTCCAAAGGCTTCTCCACCGATATAAACAGCATCTGCGCCAAAAATAACGGCTGTTTTCAATACTTCCAGGTTACTTGCCGGAATCAACAGCTCCGGTTTTTTTCTTTTATTACACATCTGTTACTTCTCCAATTTTGTAGATAATGTGACGCCATCTGCAAGTGGCAAAATCACTGTTTCGAGTTTCTCATGATGAGTCAGGGCATATAAATATTCTCTCATACGATTATGTATGGTTCTGTTTCTCCTGGTAATGGCATATTTTGACTCAATGATATCGCCATCCTGCAAAATATTATCAGAAACCAATAAACCGCCCGGCTCCAATAATCTTAAGATATCAGGCAGGAAATGAATATACTGTCCTTTGGCAGCATCCATAAAAATAAAGTCAAAGGTTTCCTGTAAATCAGAAAGGACCTCGGTCGCATCTCCTTCTATCAAAGTAATGCTATCCTGTTTCCCTGCCTTTTTAAAGTTTTCCTTTGCTAAAGGTATCCTTTTTTCATATTTTTCTATCGTGGTAATATGACATCCTTCAGGGGCATACTCGCTCATGAATAACGCAGAAAAACCAATGGCCGGTCCGACCTCCAGAATTTTCATCGGTTTCCCCCATGACATGAGAAACCGTAATAAACTCTGCATCTGTGGTCTGATAATCGGTACATTGGTCTCTTTTGCATATTTTTCTAATTCATGTAAATACGGCGGATTGCCACAATCAAAGGAATGAATAAAAGTCATCATTCTTTCGTCTGTAATCAATTTTCTACCTCCGTGGTATCCTCTGTCGCACACAGCACTTCCAGAATCTCTTCCATAGACATAGACGTACTTAGCTCGTAAGAGCCCGGCTGTATCTCATCCTCACTCTCAGAAAGCTTTGCTAAAATAATAAATGCTGTTGCATCACGAATGATACCCTTTTCCTCTAACAGTTTTCCAACATCTCCCGAATCCTGCATTTCTGAAATGGTAACACTTACAGTCCTTCCTTCTCCCTCTGAGACGGGAATATCTGCAAACAGTTGAAAACCAAAATCATAAGCAGATACCGCAGCTTTAAAAACAAATATAATCACAACTGCCGCAATCGCTATTTTAATTATCATACCTGTAACAGCACCCAAAAGCTGCTTTACGTTCATAATGTCTCCTCCCATCCAGAACCGGTTACCCTTAAATCTCCATAATAATCGGTAAAATCATTGGTCTGCGCTTTGTCTTTTTCCATACAAATTCACCTAAGGTATCTTTTATTGTACCTTTGATTTTACCCCAGTCTGTGACATTTTTCTTAAGGCAATTCAATACAGCCTTTTCAATGACCTTTCTTGCTTCCTCCATCAGTTCATCAGACTCCTTCACATAAACGAAGCCTCTTGAAACAATATCCGGTCCTGCAAGCAGTTCACTGGATGCTGCATCTAAAGACATAACAACAATCAGAATACCATCTTCTGCCAAATGCTGTCTGTCTCTTAATACTACATTTCCGACATCACCAACACCAAGACCATCTACCAGCACCGTTCCGACCGGTACTTTTCCTGTCACTGCTGCACCATTTCCATCTAAGGAAAGAACCTCTCCGGAGCTTAAGATAAAAACATCCTCTTTATCATAGCCTAAGTCCATTGCAATCTTGGCATGTGCCTTTAAATGCTTGTATTCACCATGCACAGGAATCGCATATTTGGGCTTTGTCAACGTATATATCAGCTTAATTTCTTCCTGACAAGCATGTCCTGAAACATGGGTATCCTGGAAAATAACATCTGCACCCTTCTTAAAGAGTTCATTAATTACCTTGGTAACAGCCTTTTCATTACCAGGAATCGGGCTGGAAGAAAAGATAACGGTATCGCCCTTTCCAATAGAAATCTTTTTGTGCATGCCATTTGCCATACGGCTCAAAGCTGCCATGCTTTCTCCCTGACTTCCTGTTGTAATGATAACAGTCTTGTCCTTTGGATAATTTTTCAGTTTTTCTATATCAATCAAGGTGTTCTCAGGAATACTGATACGATTGAGATTCGATGCTGTCTCTATAATATTTACCATACTTCTTCCTTCGACCACAACTTTTCTGCCAAATTTATATGCAGTATTAATAATCTGCTGTACTCTGTCTACATTAGACGCAAAAGTCGCAATGATGATTCTTGTTTTCTTATGGTCCTCAAATAAAGTGTCAAAAACACTTCCTAACGTTTTTTCAGATGGGGTAAATCCCGGTCTTTCTGCATTGGTACTGTCACACATTAAAGCAAGTACGCCTTTTTTTCCAAGCTCTGCAAAGCGCTGTAAGTCAATGGCATCTCCAAAAACAGGTGTATAATCTACCTTAAAATCTCCGGTGTGTACTACAATTCCTGCCGGAGAATAAATGGCAAGTGCCGCTGCATCTACAATACTGTGGTTTGTTTTGATAAATTCAATTCTAAAGCAGCCTAAATTGATATTCTGTCCGAATTTAACCACTTTTCTTCTGACATTATGCACAAGATTGTGCTCGGTAAGCTTATTTTCAATAATACCCATTGTCAGTTTTGTTGCATAGATAGGTACATTCATTTCCTTTAACACATAAGGGAGTGCACCGATATGGTCCTCATGACCGTGTGTAATGACAAAACCCTTTACTTTGTCTGCATTTGCCTTTAGATAGGTAATATCAGGGATTACCAGGTCAACACCCAGCATATCGTCCTCCGGGAAACTCAGACCGCAATCCACAACAATAATACTGTCTTCGTACTCAAAGGCAGTAATGTTCATACCAATCTGCTCAAGACCACCTAAAGGTATGATTTTGAGCTTTGATGTATTTTCTGTTTTATTCTGTTTCACGTAAACCTCCACACTTAAATGAAATCTATATCATCAAGCATGCTCTCAAAGACGCCTGAAACAGCTTCGAATTCTGCGTCATCCTCTACCATAGCATAAACGCGTTCCTCCGAATCTGAGCCAGTTACATCCTTTAAGATGTATGCTTCACCTTCTTCGTCCTCTTCTGCATCCGTTACCAAAATATAAGTAACACCTGTGATTGTTGTTTGTTCCAACACATAAAAATCTACTGCTTCTTCTCCATCCGGAGTAAAGGTAATCTTATCCATAAATTACCGTACCTTTCCTCATGAATTCTCCTGACTGTTCTTCAGCCAGTCCAAATATCCTTGCAAAATAAAAACTGCCGCTATTTTATCAACGTGTTCTTTTCGTTCTTCACGTCTGATACCGGCTTCTATCATTGCTTTATCTGCTGCTACTGTAGTTAATCTTTCATCCCATAAATGTACACTAAGACCTGTTCGTCTCTCAAGCATGTCTTTAAAGGCGAGAGTTTTTTCTACGCGTTCGCCCAGTGTATCATTCATGTTCTTCGGATAGCCAAGAACAATCTCCGTTACCTCATATTCCACAATCAATTCCTAGATTCTGGCACAGGTCTGACGAAGCTTATCCTCTGACTTTCTTCGAACAATCTCTATCCCCTGAGCGGTAATGAGCAGAGGGTCACTTATGGCAACACCTACCGTCTTTGACCCAAAATCCAAACCCATTATTCTCATGTAAATCTCCTATTAATCCGCTTGTCCGTTCCCATCCCAGCCAGATGATAAAATATACGCTTTGAGCATTTCCTCTACGAGTTCGTCTCGCTCTACCTTCATAATCAATGCTCTTGCATTTTTGTGGCTGGTAATATAGGTGGGATCCCCCGACATAATATAACCCACAATCTGGTTGACCGGATTATACCCTTTCTCTGTTAAAGCAGCATAGACGGAAGCTAAAACTTCTTTTACAGTAGAGGCTCCTTCGATTTCCTCTGGCACAAGTTGTATATATTGTGTGCGTGTCATATCTTCCATAATTCCATGCTCCTCTCCAAATTAGTATTTTATGTCTGCACATCCTATCATAACGTATTTTTTCTGAAAATTCAATCCATGTATAAAATATCTTTTTCCAGTACGCCTGTTATTATACCTGTAAGCATTTGATTTTGTCCGTTTTCTTTTGTCAGGAAAATAGTTTTCCCTTTTTCAATATCATCTGCTATTTTATATTCTTTATCTGTTTCTACAGCAACTTTTACATATTCCTTTGTGTGTCCAAGCCAATAGCTCTTTCCCTTAATCTCTTTTTCTTCCTCTAAAAGAACAGTTGTTGTTTTATTAAAGTAATAAGCTCTGAATTCCTCAGAATCCCTTTCATCCATAGTCAAAAGCACATCACTTCTCTTTGCTTTTACAGGCTCCGGTATCTGTCCATCCATAATGGCTGCTTTGGTGCCCTTTCTCTTTGAATACTTAAATACATGCATTTCATAAAAACGCACCTGTTCTAAAAAGGCTTTCGTCTGTGCAAATTCTTCTTCTGTTTCTCCCGGAAATCCAACAATAACATCTGTTGTGATTGCAGGATGCTCAAAATATTTTCTCAATAAAGTAACACCCGTTACAAATTGCTCCGGTGTATAATGTCTGTTCATGCGCTTTAAGGTTGCCTCACAACCGCTCTGTAAAGAGAGGTGAAAATGAGGACAAATGCTTCTAAGCTTTGCGATTCCCTTTACAAATTCTTCTGTTACAATTCTAGGTTCTAAGGAGCCAAGTCTTAATCTCTCAACACCTTCGATTTTGTCAATTTCCTGTAGTAGCCTTAAGAATTCATAATTTGTCTCCAGACCATAGATAGCTCTTGTTTCTCCTTCTTTTTGCAGGAAATCCAGACCATAAGAGCTGATATGGATACCGGTCATAACAAACTCACGATAACCAATGGCTGTAAGTCCTTTAATTTCCGTAAGGATATCTTCCATTTTTCTGCTTCTGACTCTTCCTCTGGCATAAGGAATCAGACAATAGGTACAGAACTGATTGCAACCATCCTGAATTTTGATGTATGCCCTGGTATGTTCCTGTGTCCCAGTCAGCTTCATCTCTTCATACTCGTCTGTATGATTGATATCAATTACGTTTTCCTCTGTCACACCCTCCATATAATGCTCCAAAATCGTAACCAAATCCTTCTTTTTATTGTTACCAATCATCAAATCTACTGCATCATCACCGCGCACACCCTCTGTATCAGACTGTACATAACAGCCCACTGCTACAACGATGCCCTCCGGGTTCGTCTTTTTGGCTTTATGAAGCATCTGACGGCTTTTTCTGTCTGCAATGTTGGTTACTGTACATGTATTAACAATATAAATATCTGCCTTTTCCTCAAAAGGTACTATCTCATATCCGTGTTTTTTCAGTTCCTGCAGCATCGCATCCATCTCGTAAGAGTTCACTTTGCAGCCAAGATTGTGAAAAGCTACTTTTTTCATGCATTTTCCTCTCTACTTTTTGTTACATTAGTTGACTTTTCCATGATTACCATTTATTATTAATCTATAAAGAAGGTAAAAGGAGGTAGTCAAAATGAAGACTGTACAGATTTCTTTAAATTCAATCGATAAGGTAAAGTCATTCGTAAATGATATTACAAAATTCGATTACGATTTTGACCTTGTATCCGGAAGATATGTCATTGATGCAAAATCTATCATGGGTATCTTCAGCTTAGATTTATCCAAGCCAATCGACTTGAATATTCATGCTGAAGGCAACACAGATGAAATCATGACTGTATTAAAGCCATACTTAATCTAAGATTAACATTTTAATGTTAATAAATCAATCTTTCGAAAGAACAAGACAAAACATCACCAGGCTTTCACCTGGTGTTTTTGTTTTCCTAAGAGCAAAAATGCTCTTTAATCATTCCATTTTACTTCGATAATTTCATCTGTATCCAGTGCAGCCTGTACCAATTCGTCAATCTTTTCTTCCAGATTTTTCTCATGAATTCTGATAACATTTAAATTCGGTTTTGTTACCGGATGCTTTGCTACGAAAATAGTACAGCAGTCTTCATATGGTAAAATAGAAGTTTCATAGGTGTCAATTTTCTTGGAAACATCAACAATATCTTCCTTATCAAAACCAATTAACGGACGGTACACAGGAATGGTACATACATCATTGGTAGCCATTAAAGACTGCATCGTCTGAGAAGCTACCTGTCCAATACTTTCTCCTGTAATCAGTCCTAATGAACCTGTTTGCTGCGCAATATGCTGTGCGATGCGCATCATATATCTTCTCATAATGATAGTCAGCTCATCATGCGGACATTTTTCATAAATATATAACTGAATATCTGTAAAATTGATAATATGCAGATTAATCGGTCCACTGTACTTAGACACAATTTTAGCTAAGTCAACGACCTTCTGCTTTGCACGCTCACTGGTATAAGGCGGTGCATGGAAGTAAACTGCATCAATCTTTACACCGCGCTTAGAAATCATGTAGCCTGCTACCGGTGAGTCAATACCGCCTGACAAAAGTAACGTGCCCTTACCGTTTGTACCGATTGGCAGTCCACCCGGTCCCGGAATAACAGTAGAATATACAAAAATCTTTTCACGGATTTCGATGTGAAGCATCACGTCCGGCTTATGCACATCTACCGAAAGCTCCGGAAATGCCTGTAATAGTGCTGCACCAATATCTGCATTGACCTCCATGGACTCCTTTGGGTAGTTCTTTCTTGCTCTTCTTGTTTCTACCTTGAAGGAAAAGTTTTTATCAGGGTAGACCTTATCCATATAAGAAACTACCTCCCTGGCTAAGGTCTCAAATCCCTCATCTTCAAGCTTTACAACAGGACAAATGCCCCAAATACCAAATACTGTTTTTAAATTCTCTACTACTTCATCAAAATCAAACTCTGATAACGCATTCACATAAATTCTTCCTTGTGTTTTTGTTACCTCGAATTCACCTTCGCAACGCTCCAACGCATAGCGAATCTGATCACAAAGTCTGTCTTCAAAAATGTATCTGTTCTTTCCTTTTACGCCGATTTCAGCGTACTTAATTAAAAATGATTTGTACATAAAAATCCTTTCTCACAAATGAACACTATTTGCGGACATATCGACGCAGCATCGGAATAATCGTCTGAAGCTGCTGTAGGGTATAATCAATCTCTTCCTCCGTTGTATAAGCACTAAAGCTGAAACGAAGTGTTGAGTCTAAAAACTGCTTTTCTACGCCGATTGCTTTTAAGGTTGCTGAAATAGACGGCTTATTGGAAGCACAGGCGCTTCCCGCGGAAACATAAATGCCCTTATCCTCTAAGGCATGAAGCATAACCTCGCTTCTGACGCCCTGAACAGATACGCTTACTACATGCGGTGCACTGTCTCTGCCTGTTTTTCCGTTAATCTTTATGCCCTCAATTTTACATACACCATCAATGAAACGCTGCTTAATACTATATAAATAGTCCATTTTCGCATCAAAATTGCAATAGGCTTCTTCTGCTGCCAACGCCATGCCTGCAATACCCGGCACATTTTCCGTACCAGAGCGCATTCCCTTCTGCTGACCGCCACCAAAGATAATCGGCTTTATTTTTACCTTTTCATTGATATACAAAAAGCCTACTCCTTTGGGACCATGAATTTTATGAGCGCTGACAGATAACAGGTCTATATTCATCTTTTTCGGGTAGATTTTACTCTTACCAAATCCCTGTACTGCATCCACATGAAACAGCGTATTGGGATTCATTCGTTTTATCAGTTCTCCTGCCTGTGCAATCGGCTGTAACGCGCCTATTTCATTATTTGTATGCATGATAGAGACTAAAATGGTTTGTCTGGTCATCGCTTTTTCCAAAGCAGCAAGCGATACAACTCCGTCCTTATCCACCGGCAAGTACGTAATCTGAAATCCCTGTTCCTCTAAAAATGCACAGGTCTGTAAAATAGCCGGATGTTCAATCTGCGTAGTAATAATATGTCTGCCTTCTCTGCAATGCGCCATGGCAACACCGATTAAAGCAATGTTATCAGACTCTGTACCTCCTGAAGTAAACAGAATCTCTTTTTCCTGCACCTTTAAAAGCTTCGCAATCGTTTCTTTTGCTTTACGCAGATATTTTTCTGCTTCTACACCTTTATTATGCATACTGGAAGGATTACCATAATCCTCACACATGATTTGAGTCATCAATTTTGCTACATCCGGCAAACATCTGGTAGTCGCCGAATTGTCTAAATAAACTTCCATTCGTTAATCCGCTCCTTTATGAGGAACCAATTTACATTAGTTTCTGTATTTATTCTATCATATGAAAGGAAACGATTTTCGTTTCCTAAACTTAGGCAACATTTTTATCATAACAAAAGAACCCTCGCTTTGCAATCCCCAAATCAGTGCACTTAAAAAGGAGAGTGCCAAAAACACTCTCCCTGAAAAACCTTCCCACTTTTTGATTACAATAAGGACTCATAAAGTCTTGTAATGTCTGCAACACTTGTTTCCTTTGGATTACCAGGTCTGCATGCATCGTCATATGCTGACTGAGCAAGGAATGGAATATCTTCTCTCTTAACGATTTCCTTTAAGTCTGCAGGAATACCAACATCGGAAGATAACTGCTTTACTGCATCAATGGCAGCCTTTCTGTACTCTTCCTGTGTCATATCATCTACGCCCTTCACACCCATAGCTCTTGCGATTTCACGATATTTCTCACCTGTTGCTTCTGCATTATATTCCATAACGGTTGGAAGAATAATCGCATTGGCAATACCATGTGGAGTATCATACAATGCACCAAGTGGATGAGCCATAGAATGCACAATGCCAAGACCTACGTTTGAAAAGCCCATACCTGCTACGTACTGACCAAGAGCCATGCCCTCGCGTCCTTCCGGTGTATTGGCAACTGCACCACGTAAAGAGCGGGAAATAATCTCAATTGCCTTTAAGTGGAACATATCTGATAATTCCCATGCACCGGCTGTAATATAGCCTTCAATTGCATGTGTCAGTGCATCCATACCTGTTGCTGCTGTTAATCCCTTTGGCATAGAAGCCATCATCTCAGGGTCAATAAATGCTACAACCGGAATATCATGTGGGTCAACGCATACCATTTTTCTATTTTTCTCAACATCTGTAATAACATAGTTGATAGTTACCTCTGCTGCAGTTCCTGCTGTAGTAGGTACTGCAAAGATTGGTACACACTTATTCTTGGTATCCGCTACACCCTCTAAAGAACGGACATCTGCAAATTCAGGATTGTTGATAATAATACCAACTGCCTTTGCAGTATCCATAGAAGAACCTCCACCGATTGCAACGATATAGTCAGCACCGGAAGCTTTAAATGCAGCTACACCGGTCTGTACATTCTCAATTGTTGGATTTGGCTTAATATTAGAATATAACTCATAGGAAAGTCCTGCTTTATCTAATACATCAAGTACCTTCTTTGTTACGCCAAACTTGACTAAGTCAGGGTCAGAGCATACAAATGCTTTTTGGAAAGCACGTGCCTTTGCCTCGTCTGCAATGCTCTGAATAGCACCAGCGCCATGATAAGAAGTTTCATTTAAAATAAATCTGTTTGCCATAATTGTAAGTAACCCTCTCTTTCCTTGTAATATATTACAATGTTAGCAAAACAAATCACGAACTTCAACCCAAAACAAGGCTATCTTTTATACAAAATGACCATATATTTCTTATTGAATACTACCATCTCTGTACGCCTCTAACAAAAGCTGTAAATCAGCAATGTTCTCCAGCAATTCTTTTCCTTTGTCTGTATCCCTAATCATCACACGCTGTGGCTCTATTTCAAAAAAGTTGGATTCCGAGTCAATATCTGCATTTTCCATGAGCGCCATATGAATACTCTGAAACGGCTTATGTGCCTTCAAACGCATACCATGGGAATTGTAAATCAAGGTATACCCTGCAATTCCTGTCTGCTTCTGATAAGCCTTGCAAAAGCCTCCATCTATGACAATCAGTTTCTTATTTGCCTTGATTGGTGACTCGCCACTGGAAACCTGTACCGGGGTATGTCCATTGATGATATGGGACTGTTCAGACTCTAACCCAAACTCTGACAGTATTTTTTTGCAGACCTCCTCTTGTAAATAGAAATGATAGTAGGGATTCTTTTCTTCTTCCCATGTACTCTCATCCTTTAAAAATGCACGTTCAAAGGTTTTTACATTTCTGCCGGAAAGAGGCGATTTTTTCCCACACCATAAATACCACATAAAGTCTAATTCGCTTCTTCCGCCCTGGAAAAAAGCAAGTCTGGCCATTTTCTGGGCATAATCCATATAGGCCTTTCCCGTGTATTTGACTCCATCAATCACAAGACCATCAAATTCTCCCTTTTCATCTAGAGGAATACAGCCATGAAACAACAGGTTTCCATTATAGCAGCGATAAATACTACCCTTTTCATACAAAAATCTCACATGCTTTTGCAAAACGGCACTCTTTAGAAAAGATTCCCTTAGTTGGTCAATCAGTTCATACTCAGCCTCTGTCAACTCATAAGGGTCAAAGCGGTTAATGGTCGGAAAATAATTATCCTGCATGGCATATTCCCTGTCATTTATTTTCACCGTTCCCTGCATATAATTGATTTTATCTAACAGTAGTCTGTCCTGCATATCGTATTCCGGGTGTCTCATAATGACCTGTCCCTCCAGCTTGAAAAGAAGCACGGAAACTGCCTTTAACGCCGCTTTCATAGGCGTCATTTTAGGATAAGTTCTCTCTGCAAACAAAACCAGTGGTCTCAGACTGATTCCATAGGTATTTTCCAGAATTTCCATATTGTTGTACTTCATATTGTTACGAAGAACGTTTACGATACATGCTTCACTTCCGCAGGCTGCACCCATCCACAAAATATCATGGTTTCCCCATTCAATATCCAGGGAATGATACTTCATCAAAAGCTCCATGATTTCATCTGCATGACTTCCTCTGTCAAAAATATCTCCTACTATATGCAAATGGTCTACCGCAAGACGTTTAATCAGAATGGCAAGTGCCTCAATAAAGGCATCCGCACTCCCGATATCAATAATGGTATCCATAATTTTTTCATGATAGACTGACTGGTTGTTATCCTCATCAGGCTGCGCATGCAAAAGCTCATCAATGATATAAGAAAATTCCTCCGGTAATGCTTTTCTTACCTTGGAACGCGTATATTTGGAAGAAAGGAGCTTTGCCAGTGTCACCAGTCTTCCTAAATTCTCCTTATACCACTGCGGTGTCAGATTTTCCTTTTGCTTTAAAAGCTCCAGTTTTTCTACCGGATAATACACTAACGTACAGATTTCCTGTCTTTCCCCAGCAGTCATGGAGTCCATAAAAAGCATATCTACTTTTTCTCTGATAACTCCTGCTGCATTATTTAATATATGGTGGAATGCTTCATATTCCCCATGCAAATCACTCATAAAGTGTTCTGTTCCTTTGGGCAGATTAAGAATCGCCTGTAAATTGATAATCTCCCTGCAAACAGCCGGAATACTTGGATATTCCTTTGCCAGTAATGATAAATATTTTCTCTTTTCTTCCGAAAAAGAAATCCCTTCGCTCTCACTTTGTGTCTTTCTTCTCAATACCTCTAAATCCACGATATACTCTCCTTTGTCCGGATCATGCCTTACTTCCGAAATCTCCGTTTGTGAGTCTTCCTCCGTAGCTTCCCGGACCGATGTCCTTTCCTATAATGCTGTGGCAGCCTGATTTATCATAGGAGTACAATAAATATGCCTCCTTCCTGCTGCAATCCAATTTGTCATATGCCCGGTTTCCTTTATTTTTTGCTGAACCGGTATCTTCCATACAATCCTGAAAAGAATTCCTTTTCTCTTCTTTTTTCTTTTTTGTATGTTCCTTCGCATTTTCTTTTTGCTTCTGAACAATGTGGCTTACTTCTACGACTTCCTTTACCTCTGACAATTCTTCCTTCTTTGTCCGGGTTGATGATTTTCCCTGCAGTGGTATTTGTGCCACAAGAACAGGCACTACGCTTTCCATATAAATTGCAAGAGCTTCCTCCATGCTCATACCTGCTTTTTGTATGGGATGCAATAGTTTTTCTTTCTTTTTTGCTGCCTGCACAGCAAGGATATCATCTATTTTTGAAAGTCTGTGAAGCAGCTGACGCTCCTCTAGCCTCCTGCTGTGCATACGTTTGCCCACCTCCATGTGTGCTGCCTTCACGACAAATCCATTTTTAGGTATTTCGGATTTTTATTTTGCAAACGTTAGCTATTTTCTCTTTTTAATCAATATTCAGTTTTTTTTATAATATTATGTAATTTATCTGTTTTCTTATTTTTTCAAACATGTTAAGATATTTAGTAGTGAGTTCTTTGAAAGGAGTTTTCCCCATGATTAATGAGCAAAAGTTAGAGCAGCATTATCAATCACTTCCATCTGAAACCTTACATATCATTCGTGACGAATATAAATGGAACTATGATGAATTTGATGTTCCTAATCAAACACAGTTAAAACTGATTGAAAAAATCTTAAGTCTGCGTGGTGAAAGTCTCGAGGTTCGTGTAAACAAAAAAATCCTGTTTTTGTGCAAATGCGGTCAGAGCCGTATTGTGCAGTCTAACGTTCCTGAGGACAAAATCAAAATGTTTATTTTTGAGCAGTATAATGTACCTTGCAGCAAATGCAAAAATGTAAACATGTACACCTGGAAATATATGGATTAAACCTGTTACGTTTTTAACAAAAAAACCGTCGCTCCTGCGACGGTTTTTCTATGATACATTTCTTCTATTTTTTTCTTTCGCCTGTAATTTTTCTGTTCCATTTACTACCTTTGCTTTTTTTGTCTCCGGAAACATCTGGTTTAAGTCAATGTCCGCATAACATAAGGAGCAATTACCATGAAGCGCTGCTCCATTGGTGACCTTAATGGTCTTTGCTTTTATATCACTGTCAATGATTGCCTGTGCGCCAACAGTTATATTACCCTTGATATCAAGATTGCCCTGAATGGCTCCATCAACTTCCAGACTTTTTGCTTCGATATTTCCTAGCACTACTGTATTTTCACGAATGGCTACGCCTTGTTCACACTTTATCTGTCCTTCTATGAACGAATCCTTGGTCTCCAGTTCATTTACGGTAAGATTCCCTTCTACATTTCCGCACAAATGCACTCTGTCATTAGAAACGATGTCTCCTTGAATGGTTCCATACATCTCAAGCTGACCTTTGATTTCAATGTTTCCTTTAATAACTGTTCCTTTTGGGATAACAGCAACTTGTCCTGACATTCCTCTTTCCATATCGTCCATAACCCCTTCCTTTTACCTGAAAATCCACTCCTCCACATTACATAATGGATTTCCATAATCCTATTTAATCGTATTTACAGCAAAAAATCAACTATTATTGTTAAATTTTTTCATATTATTTGTTATATCTGTCTAATGTAAGTTAATACTATCACAGCGACATAACTGACCTCTCATATTTTTTTAAAATTGTACATTTCTAAATAGTCACTTTTGAGTATACTGAGTACAAACGTAAGAGAAAGGATTGAAACATCATGAAACAAAATAACAAAGTATATAAAATCGCCTTGACAGGCTTAATGGCAGCCCTGTCCTATGTCGTATTTACCTTTTTGCAGATTAAAATCACCCTTCCTGGCGGAGATGCAACCAGTATCCATTTAGGAAATGCCGTATGTGTACTCGGCGCTCTCTTACTTGGCGGTGTGTACGGAGGTATCGGTGGTGCTATCGGTATGACAATCGGTGATTTGCTTGACCCTGTATATATTACTTATGCTCCAAAGACTTTTATTTTGAAATTCTGTATCGGTCTTATCACAGGACTTGTTGCTCATAAGCTTGGAAAGATTTCTACTTCCAATGATAATAAGCACGTATTAAAATGGACTATTATTGCAGCTGTCAGTGGTTTATTATTTAACGTCATTTTTGACCCACTTGTAGGCTATTACTACAAATTGCTTATCCTTGGAAAACCAGCTGCAGAGTTGACCTTAGCATGGAACGTAACAGCTACTTCTATCAACGCAGTTACTTCAACCATCGTTTCTGTCGTTGTTTATATGGCTCTTCGTCCTGCAATGCGTAAAGCTGATTTATTACCGGAAATTAAATAAGTATTTTCACAAAAAAGTGGCGTTCTTTCACAGAATGCCACTTTTTTTAACTCTTTTATTCTTCTAACTGATACATAATCCACGCCATCACAGTCATGCCGGCTGTTTCTGTACGTAAAATTCTTTTCCCAAGTGTAATGGGTTCCATACCAAGTGCTTTTGCATCGGCAATTTCCTGCTCTTCAAAGCCACCCTCCGGTCCTATGAAAACTGCAACTCTGTCTCCCGGTTTTACAGACTCAATCAGTCTTCTTGTGCCCTTCATACCTGTAGCGTCTTCTAACGTACCCTCCATCTCGTAGGGCACCAATTTACACTCCATCCGGGATGCGTAGGAAAGTGCTTCTTTAAAGGTCATCACCTCATGTACCTGCGGTACAATACCACGCTTACTCTGTTTCGCAGCAGCCTCTGAAATCCCCTGCCATCTGGCTATTTTGGACTTAGCCTTTTTTTCATCCAGCTTTACTACACAGCGCTTCATAGCAACCGGAACAATTTCATAGACACCAAGCTCTACCATTTTCTGAATGATAAACTCCATCTTATCACCCTTAGGAAGTCCCTGAAACAAATACACCTTTGCCGGAAGCTCCACGCCGTCTTCTTTGATAAAACGAAGCTCACAGCGGATACTATCCTCACCAAGCTCCGCAATGCCACAGCGATAGTCCCTGCCATCTATGCCATTACTGATACTGATTTCATCTCCTGCCTTCAAACGTATGACATTTTTGATATGATTGACATCCTCACCGATAATCACTACTTCCTTTTCAGAAATCTGAGAAGGCTCCACAAAAAAATGATACATACATACTTACCTTCCTAATTTTTACATCGGTTTGCGTGCAGTTACACTTACCCATTCACCTTGATAGGTTACCTCTAAAATCTCAAGTCCTGCTGCCGTTACTGCATCTCTTACTACCTGTTCCTTATCATTGATGATACCGGAAGTAATATATACAGCACCCGGTTTTAACTGATTGATAATCACAGGTGTCAGCGGTACTAACACATCTGCAAGAATATTTGCGACAACAATGTCATATTTCTCATAGCCAACCTTATCCTGCACTGCCTTATCCGTAATGATATTTCCAATCATCATATCAAAGCTTTCCGGAGAAATATGGTTTACCTCCATATTTTCACGCACAGCCTCTACTGCACATGGGTCAAGGTCTGTACCTACTGCATGATGAATACCGTACATCAAAGAAATAATCGCTAAAATACCGCTTCCGGTTCCTACATCCAAAAGCTCAGTTTCCGGCGTAATATATTTTTTTAACTGTCTGATACAAAGCTGTGTGGTCTCATGCATACCTGTACCAAAGGCTGTACCCGGGTCAATATGCAAAATCTTTTTATCCTTATCTTCTTCCTTTACCTCTTCCCAGGATGGAATGACAAGTAAGTCATCGATATAGAACTGATGGAAATACTGCTTCCAGTTATTTATCCAGTCAATATCCTCTGTTTCAGAAACTAAAACACTACCCTCTCCAACATCCATAAACTGGCGTAAATCATCTAACTCACGTTTAATATTGGAAACAACTTCTTCTGTATCCACCTGATTATCCTCGCTTTCCTCTACAAAAAAGCTCAGGTATGCGATACCATCATCCTCCGGTCCATCCGGAAGAATATCTACAAACATCTGCTCCTTCTCTAACGGAGTCAAAGGAATTTTATCCTCAATCTGAGCACCTTCCAAACCAATATCATATAAGGTGCTGATAATAATATCTTCAGCATCTGTAATTGTCTTTACCGTAAATTTTTTCCACTTCATATCATCAAACCTCTCTTTATCCCTCAAATTTTATCTGATTATGCTCGCTTTGTAAAGATAAATATGCTACTTCACTATCTGAGTAGAAACCCTAAGCAAAAAAATCCTGTAGCCATCGCCTGATGACTGCAGGATTTGTATTTTACTACTTGGATTATCCTTTTTCTATTTGAAGAACTTTCTCTTCTTATCTTTCTTTTCGTCGCCAGAATTATCTTTGCCTTCCATATTTTTTACTGCTTCTAAGGAATTACCGCTTTCCTGGTCAAATTTCCTCAGTAAATCCTTTGCTTCATTAGAAAGCTTATCGGGAACCTGTACAACCAAAGTTACATAGTGGTCACCGCGAATATCCTTGTTTCTTAAAGATGGAACACCTTTGCCACGCAGTCTGACACGCGTATCTGTTTGTGTACCGGCTTTCACATCATAAACAACCTTACCGTCTACTGTATCAATGACTACTTCACCGCCTAATGCTGCAATTGGGAAGGAAATAGGTACAGTTGAGAAGATATTCATATCCTGTCTCTGGAAAATTGGATGTCTTTCTACAATAACCTCAACCAATAAATCTCCTCTTGGTCCTCCATTTACACCTGGCTCACCTTTATCTCTGATTCTGACACTTTGACCATTATCAATACCAGCCGGAATGGAAACCTGAATCTTCTTGCGGCTCGCAATGTATCCGCTTCCATGACAATCCGGACATTTATCCTTAATCACTTTACCTGTTCCGCCACAATCAGGACACACCTGAGAATTACGGATTGTACCAAATGGAGTCGAATGCTGGGTTACTACCTGACCTCTACCACCGCACTTATGACAGGTTTCCGGAGAAGTACCTGGCTTTGCACCTGTTCCATTACAGGTTTTACATGTATCCTTTAAAGTTAATTCAATTTCCTTGTCTACACCAAAAACAGCCTCTTCAAAAGTGATGCTTACACTGGTACGGATATTGGCACCTTTCATCGGACCGTTGTTTCTTGCGCCACTACTTCTGCCGCCGCCAAAGAAATCACCAAAAATATCACCAAAAATATCAGAAAAATCTCCGCCTCCAAAATCAAAGCCACCGAAGCCACCTCCGGCTCCACCACCTTCAAATGCAGAATGTCCGAACTGGTCATACTGGCGTCTCTTGTCAGGGTCGCTAAGGATTGCATAAGCCTCTGAAGCCTCTTTAAACTTCTTTTCAGCCTCTGCATCACCAGGATTCATATCAGGGTGATACTTCTTTGCAAGCTGTCTATATGCTTTTTTAATGGAAGCATCATCAGCGCCTCTGTCAACGCCTAATACCTCATAATAATCTCTTTTTTGTTCTGCCATCGTTTTCACCTTTCAAATTATGCACGGAGAATAGTTTATTATTTACCTTGCATTTAACGAGCAAAAAAATGCCCTTACGGCATTTTTTCCGCATAAAGTTTTCGTGTTTCCCAGTGCTGTACTAAGTACAGCACTTTAGAAACCACTCTTCATGATTATACTTCTCTGTAATCTCCGTCAACTACATCATCTGCTGCGCCTGCATCCTGAGCCTGACCTGCACCACTCATATCAGGACCTGCGCCCTGCGCACCTGCAGCACCCTGCATATTCTCATACATCTTTGTAAAGAGATTCTGAGCCTTAGACATTAATGCTTCCTGTTTGCTCTTTAAGGTTGCAACCTGATCCTCTGTCATTTCAGCATCCTTTGTGCTCTCTAAGAAGCTCTTTAAGTCATTTAAGTCTGTTTCAAGAGAAGCCTTTTCATTAGCATCAATCTTATCGCCAACTTCGCCTAAGGCTTTCTCTGTCTGGAATACGAAGGAATCAGCATCGTTTCTTGCGTCGATTGCTTCTTTTCTCTTCTTATCCTGAGCTTCATACTCAGCTGCTTCCTTAACTGCCTTTTCGATATCCTCGTCTGACATGTTAGAGCCTGCTGTGATAGTGATATGCTGCTCTTTACCTGTTCCAAGGTCTTTTGCAGATACATTTACGATACCATTTGCATCGATATCGAAAGTAACCTCAATCTGTGGAACACCACGTCTTGCTGGTGGGATACCATCTAATCTGAACTGTCCAAGAGACTTGTTATCTCTTGCAAACTGTCTTTCACCCTGTACAACATTGATATCTACTGCTGTCTGATTATCTGCTGCTGTAGAGAAAATCTGGCTCTTCTTGGTAGGAATAGTTGTATTTCTTTCGATTAACTTTGTAGCGATACCACCCATTGTCTCGATAGAAAGTGATAATGGAGTAACATCCAGAAGAAGGATTTCGCCAGCACCTGCATCACCGGCAAGCTTACCACCCTGAATAGAAGCACCGATAGCTACACACTCATCCGGGTTAAGAGTCTTGCTTGGCTCTTTACCTGTTAACTGTTTTACTTTATCCTGAACTGCCGGAATACGTGTAGAACCACCAACTAATAATACCTGACCAAGCTCTGCTGTTGTAAGTCCTGCATCTCTTAATGCATTCTGAACAGGGATTGCTGTTCTTTCTACTAAGTCATGTGTCAACTCATCAAATTTAGCTCTTGTAAGGTTCATATCAAAGTGCTTTGGACCTTCTGCTGTAGCTGTGATGAATGGTAAGTTGATATTTGTAGTTGTAGCAGAAGATAACTCTTTCTTAGCTTTTTCAGCTGCTTCCTTTAATCTCTGCATAGCCATCTTATCACCAGAAAGGTCAATACCCTCCTGTTTCTTGAACTCTTCAATCATCCACTGGATTAATTTGTTATCGAAGTCATCACCACCAAGGTGTGTATCACCGTTTGTTGCAAGTACTTCGATAACGCCGTCACCGATTTCGATAACAGATACATCGAAAGTACCACCACCTAAGTCGTATACTAAAATCTTCTGCTCTTTTTCATTATCAAGACCATATGCTAATGCTGCTGCTGTAGGCTCGTTAATGATACGCTTTACATCAAGACCTGCAATCTTACCGGCATCCTTTGTTGCCTGACGCTGAGCATCATTGAAGTAAGCAGGAACTGTGATAACAGCCTCTGAAACTGTTTCACCTAAATAGCTCTCTGCATCTGCCTTTAACTTCTGTAAAATCATAGCTGAAATCTGCTGTGGAGAGTAATTCTTTCCATCAATATTTCTACCATGGTCTGTACCCATATCACGCTTAATAGAAGCGATTGTCTTTTCTGCATTTGTAACTGCCTGACGTTTTGCAGGCTCACCAACAAGTCTTTCTCCTGTCTTTGTGAAAGCAACAACAGATGGTGTTGTTCTTGCTCCCTCTGTATTAGCGATAACTGTTGGTTTACCACCTTCCATAACAGCTACACAGCTGTTTGTTGTACCTAAGTCAATAC
>CAMBAN010000007.1 GCA_945864145.1 uncultured Lachnospiraceae bacterium
TGAAAATCATGAGAGAAGGAATCCATCCAGATTATTATCAGGCAACTGTTACTTGCAACTGTGGAAACACATTTGTAACAGGTTCTACAAAGCCTGAAATCCACGTTGAAGTTTGTTCAAAATGCCATTCATTCTACACAGGACAGCAGAAAGCTGCATCAGCTCGTGGACGTATTGAGAAATTCAATAAGAAATACGGCGTAGAAAGCAAATAAGAAAACGTTGAAAAGGTTGAGGTAAATTTTATCTCAACCTATTTTTTCATACAAGCGGAGGATATACATGGCTAAAAAGAAGGAAACACATTATTCCGGTATTGGCGGACAGGCTGTACTGGAAGGCGTGATGATGAAAAACAAAGATAAGTATGCAGTAGCCATAAGGAAGCCCAATGGAGAAATTGATGTTGAGGTTGATGAGTATAAGGGTGTTGGCGCAAATTCTAAGCTGGCGCAATTACCATTTATCAGAGGTGTTTTTGCATTTATAGATTCTTTGGTATTGGGAATGAAAGTAACGATGCATTCAGCTTCCTTCTACGAGGAAGAGGAAGAGGTGAAGCCAAGTAAAACAGAGGAAAGAATTGAGAAAATGTTAGGTAGCAAGGCTGATGACATTATGATGGCAGGTACTGTAGTGGTATCTGTGATTATTGCAGTAGCTCTTTTTATGCTCTTGCCATTTTTCCTTTCTGATTTTGCGGGCAGATATATACGCAATGCGAGCCTCATTGCCATTTTAGAGGGCATATTAAGAATACTTATTTTCTTATTATATATAGTAGCAATTACCTGCATGAAAGATATTAAGAGATTATATATGTATCATGGTGCAGAGCATAAATGTATCAACTGTCTGGAACATGGCTGGCCATTGACTGTAAAAAATGTAAGAAGAAGTTCAAGACAGCATAAACGTTGCGGTACCAGCTTTTTGCTTTTTGTAGTATTGGTTAGTGTAGTTGTATTTTTCTTTATTCGTGTTGATAATATGATTCTAAAAATGGTGATACGTCTTGCACTTGTACCAGTCATTGCAGGCATTTCCTATGAGATTATCAGATTGGCAGGAAAGAGTGACAATGTTCTTGTAAAAATCATTTCAGCACCTGGATTGTGGATGCAGAAACTGACTACCAAAGAACCGGATGAAGCTATGATTAAGGTTGCAATTGCATCTGTAGAGGCTGTTTTTGATTGGAAGGGATATATTAAAGAGAACTTTGGCTACGAAGTAGACGACAGCTATATGGAAGATTGATAGAAAAGCATATGGAGGTTGTATATGACATACAGAGAATTGTATGAGTATGGGGTAGCCAAACTGATGGAAGCAGATATTGAAGAGGCAAAATTAGATGCCAGACTTTTATTAGAATACATCTGTCATACAGACAGAAATGCATTACTTGTGCATGGAGACAGCAAACGAAATGAAATAGAAGAGGAATTTTATAAAGCAGTTATTGGAAAAAGAGCACAGCGTATTCCTTTACAGCATATTACCGGTGAACAGGAGTTTATGGGACTGACTTTTAAGGTAAATGAGCATACCTTGATTCCAAGACAAGATACAGAAATACTGGTGGAAGAAGCCATGCGTCATCTACATGATGGTATGGATATTTTGGATATGTGTACAGGTTCAGGCTGTATCTTATTAAGTTTGTTAAAATACAGCAATGAATGCAGCGGTACTGGTATAGATATTTCTCAGGATGCATTGGAGGTTGCCAGAGAAAATGCACAGATGCTTGGATTAAAGGCAGAATGGCTACAAAGCGATTTATTTGAAAAAGTATCAGGCAGCTTTGATATGCTGGTTTCTAATCCACCCTACATAGCAACAAAGGAAATAGAGACATTAATGCCGGAGGTTAGAGAGCATGAGCCAATACAAGCATTAGATGGTTATGAGGACGGTCTGTTCTTTTATAGAGAAATTATTGCTAAAGCATCTGAATATTTAAGAAAGGGTGCAAGAGTGTTTTTTGAAATTGGTTATGATCAAGGGGAAGCAGTAAGCAATTTATTAATAAAGCATGGCTTTCAAGAGGTCAAAGTGGTAAAGGATTATGCAGGCTTAGACCGTGTGGTCAAGGGCATGAAAAAATAGAAAGGTAAGGTAAGGATATGTTTGATAAGTTAGAGGACTTACTGAGTCGTTATGAAGAGATTATGAATGAGCTTCATGAGCCGACAGTCACAGACAATCAGGCAAGATTTAGAGCATTGATGAAGGAACAGAGCAATTTGGCTCCTATCGTAGATGCTTACACAGAATATAAAAAGTGCAAGGAAACAGTAGATGATTCCTTAGCAATGTTAGAAGCAGAAAATGATGAAGAAATGAGAGAAATGCTCAAAGAGGAGCTGAATGATGCGAAAAAACGTATCGAAGAGCTTGAGCAGGAATTAAAGATTTTATTACTCCCAAAAGACCCTAATGATGATAAGAACGTAATTGTAGAAATCAGAGCAGGTGCAGGTGGAGACGAGGCAGCTCTGTTTGCAGCAGAGATTTATCGTATGTATGTGCATTATGCAGAGGGCAGACGTTGGAAGGTAGAAACTGTTGAAGCCGAGGAAATCGGTATCGGTGGTATGAAGAGTGTTACCTTTATGATTAGTGGACAGGGTGCATATTCTGTAATGAAGTATGAGTCTGGTGTACATCGTGTACAGCGTGTACCTGAAACAGAATCAGGTGGACGTATCCATACATCTACTATCAGTGTTGCTGTTATGCCGGAAGTTGATGAGGATATCGACATCAAGATTGAAGACAAAGATATCCGTATTGACGTTATGAGAGCTTCTGGTAACGGTGGTCAGTGTGTCAATACAACGGACTCTGCGGTACGTTTAACTCACTATCCAACAGGTATTGTGGTTTATAGTCAGACAGAAAAATCTCAGTTACAGAATAAGGAAAAAGCATTTGCATTATTAAGAGCAAAGCTGTACGATATTGAACAGCAGCAAAGACATGATGCAGAAGCAGAGCTACGTAGAAGTCAGATTGGTACAGGTGACCGTTCAGAGAAGATTAGAACCTATAACTTTCCACAAGGTCGTGTGACAGACCATAGAATTAACCTGACTATTTACAAGTTAGATAAAGTGATGAATGGTGACATCCAGGAAATTATCGATGCATGTATCGCCGCTGACCAGGCAGCGAAGCTGGCAAAGATGAATGAGGAATAAGAACGATATACAAAAGTGCTCTATATCAGCCTAAATGGCTGGTAAGGGGCGCTTTGTTTGTAGATGAGGAAGAAGCATAAATCGATTTGAAAAGTATTCTTTATGCTTCATTTAAAATATGGAAGGAATTCTTATGAAAAGTAAGGAGTCCTTCCTTTTGCATTTTACTAAGTTCTGCGGACAGGGCACTGCGATCTACACCGAGGTAGTCAGCAAGTTGTTGCCTGCTATAAGGAATCTCAAATTCATAGGAATTTGCACAAATAGATTGATAGGAAAGATAAGATAAAAGCTTTCTGCGAATTGTCTTTGGTGCAGTATGAAAAATTTTATGAGATAACTTTAGATTTTTCTGCGCAGAAACAAAAAGCAGATTCTGAATAAGCTTTTGATGATGCGAGCATGCATTAGTACAAGTTGTCAGAAGCTTTTTCACCTGAAGAAAAAGAACAGTAGAAGGCTCAATGGCAATTACATTCACGAGTAGAGGCTCATTAGGCACAGTTGCGTAGGTTTCTGCAAAAACCTGTCCAGGTCTGATGGTATCAATGAGGTGCTTATTTCCCCAAATGTCATCATTTTCCAAAGAAACACTGCCATTTAAAACGATACCAAGAGCTGAAACACAGGCACCAACATGATAAATGGTTTCATTTTTTTGAAAGGTCTGGATTTTGGCAGAAAGACAGGACAGCATTTCCTTGACTTCGTCTTCGGAGGTGCCCTGAAAAAGCATCGTATGACTTAAAAAAGAGTAATCGATAGACTTCATAAATAATGCTCCCTTCTGCAAATAGAAACGTTATACTAATGTTGAAAAGTCCTTCTTGATAGAATTGCGGTAGGTAGTAGGTGTGCATTGCATATATTTCTTGAAAATTTTATTAAAATAGCTCGTGTTATTAAAACCGACAGCACCGGCAATCTCAGAAATAGATTCAGGTGATTTCTTATGCATACGCTTTGTAGATTCCATAATGCGGTATTTCATTAAGTATTCAAAAGGCGTGATGCCGAGTGCACGCTTGAAGCAGCGGCAGCATTCACTTTTACTGACTAAAATGGAATTTGCAATATCATCTAAGGTAATAGGCTCCATAAAATGTTCCTGCATATATAAAATCGCTTGTTTCACACGATGTTCATCCTGATTTGACAGTTTTAAATTGGAAGTAGAGCCTTGCTCTGTGTACAGGGAATAAATAATATACCAAAGCTGCAAAAGAGCTGCCTTGGTCAAGAGCTCATAGCCTTCTTTTTTGCTTTGATTTAGTGCTAAAATCTGTTTTACCTGTTTTGTACATTCTTTGTAATGAGGGCTATGTTCCTCAAAATGCAAATATTTAAAAGCTGCTTCGTGAATGATGGGTGAAATGTACTTTTGCTCTAATTCTAGCTGTCCAAAGCCTAAAATGAAAGTAGGATGGACAATTAATGAGTCCGTAATACAGTTCTCGTCAGAAGCAGGTGAGAGAAAGTGCTTTTTTTGATGATTAATGAATACCAGTTCCCCTGCTTTTGCAGTGATGCCCTGGTCCTCACAGGTAATATAGACACTTCCCTTTTGTACATATATAAATTCAAGTTCATCATGCCAGTGCCAACTAACCATATGGTTATCAGATGCAGAGGTTTCTATTCTGCGAATACTAACCGGATAATTGTTTTGTTTTAGTTGTTTGGAACGGTTTTCATAGAAACTAAGTTCAGAAGCTAAATGGTTATCTGTCATAAATTCATCCCCCCCTGAAAGTAAGTATAACACAAAGTATGAAAAAAAAGCATGGAAAAACATAACTATTTAAGATATACTTTATGTAAAGGAGTATTTTCTTATGGAGACGAAATTTTCGAAAATCATGCGCATTTCCTTTTGGGGCATATTTTTGTTGACAATGGTTGGTTTTATCTTCATGCAGGCTTTTTTTTCAGGTACAGATTCCTATACGAAAGATGATGTAAGGATTTTAGAAAATGCTGTACTTGCAGAAGGAACTGGAAAAGGGCTGTACTTACAGGAAAGAAATATGTGCTATATTTGTGAGTCTGCAGTGGCAGGAGAGAAAATAGCAATTGTCGCGAAGCTGCCAAAGAAGCTCCCTGTAAATGCATATGTAGCAGTATTATCAAATGAACAGGAAATTTGGATTTATGTTGATGGTGAACTGCGTACCCATTATTTTGATGAAGAATTTCGCCTGATAGGAGCTTATAGTGCAGCAGATATCGTTATGGCACCATTGCTGACAGAAGATGCGGAGAAGGAAGTAACGATAGCATATATGACCCCGATAAAGTCTCAGTCAAAAAGACTGGGGTGCCCTGTGATTGGCACACAAAAAGAAATTATCATGTGGCTGATGAAAAATAATGCAGAACAGGTAATCAGTGCAATCTTACTTTTGGCACTGGGAATTGTTTTCATTGGCTTTGGTATATTTATCAGAGCGAGTCAAAGAGTCGATAAAGGACTTTTGGATTTAGGTGCTTTTTCTGTATTGGTGGCAATTTGGCTATTTTGTATGTCAAATCTAAGACCGCTGTTTTTTCCACATATTCGCGCGGCAGAATTGATAACTTATTTTGCATTGATGCTTTGCCCGGCTCCGATGCTCCTATTTTTTAATACATTGTTAAAAAACAGATATCAACAAGTGTATAATATTATGGTCATTCTTGCTTTACTCAATTTTTTTGTAAATGCAGTGCTGCAATTACTGGGAATGAACAGGATAGATGGTCTTTTGTCTACACATATTACAATTTTGGCAACCTGTATAGTATGCTTAATTACGTTTTTTGTATATGATAAAAAAGGAGAACTTTCAGATTCAAGAGCAGTCGGAATTGGCTTGACAGGATTTGTATTAGCTACCTTGATTGAAGATTACAACATTGTTGTTCACAGTACAATTTTTGCAGGAAAATATCTTGGCACAGGCATTATGTTTTTCTTATTAATGCTTGGATATGCTGCAATCAAAGGTATAGTAGTGCAAGAAAAGGAATACAAAGAAGCAGTACATGCCAGCATAGAAAAAAGCAATTTCCTTGCCAATATGTCTCACGAAATTAGAACGCCGATTAATACCATTTTAGGTATGGATGAAATGATTTTACGTGAAAATCAAAATACTGAGATTGAGCATTATGCCAATAATATCAGAAGTGCCAGTAGAACATTACTTTCCATTGTGAATGATATTCTTGATTTCACGAAAATGGAATCCGGGAAAATGGAACTTGCTTGTAGAAGATATCATACGGGAAATCTGATAAATGATTTAATAGATGCAGTATCAATAAAAACAGAAGAAAAAGGCTTAGAACTTGCTTTGGAGATTGATGAAAAATTGCCAAGTGTGTTATATGGCGATGAAGTAAAAATAAAGCAGGCGATATCTAATGTATTAGTGAACGCCGTAAAATATACGAAATATGGAAGTGTTATGCTGCAGGTGTATGCAGAAAAGGAAAGTCTGGAAGAAACTAAGCTTCATTTTGAAATCGTAGATACTGGTATTGGTATAAAGAAAGAGGACCAGAATAAAATGTTTTCTTCCTTTGTACGTTTAGAAGAAAAGAGAAATCGAAGTATTGAGGGAACAGGTCTTGGCATGGCTATCACAAAACAGATTGTAGATATTATGCATGGACAAATTGAAATAGAGAGTAAATATGGTCATGGTACCAAAGTAAGCATAAGCTTTACACAGAAAATTTTGGACGAAGTCCCAATTGGAAAGTTTGAAGACTGGTATCGTACAGGCCACAGGAAAACAAAGACCTATATCGAGCAATATCGTACTGATGTCAGGTTGCTGGTCGTAGATGACAATGAAATGAATTTGGAGGTCATCAAAGGATTATTGAAAAAGACAGGAGCCAAAATAGAAACAGCAGAAAGTGGCAGAGAGTGTATTAGACTATTTGGAAAAGAAAAGTATGATATGGTATTTTTGGATCATATGATGCCTGAAATGGATGGAGTAGAAACTCTGCATAAGCTCCAGGAAATTATGGAAGGGAGAGGGGAAAAAATTCCTGTGATTGCATTGACAGCCAATGCAGTATCGGGAGCAAGAGAAGAATATCTGACCTGTGGTTTTGCTGACTATATAGCAAAGCCGGTTGAATATAGAAATTTGATAGATGTGATTCAAAACTTTTTGCCAAACAGGATTGAAAAACGTGCAGATATTAAAAATCAAGAAGATATCTATGCAGAATATTTAGAAAAAAATGGTATTCACATGAAAAATGCTCTGAAATATGCAGGTGGAGATTTGCAACAATACTTACACTTATTAGAGCTTTTTGTATCTTCAAGAGCCTATGATAAAAAGATTAATTTGCATGAAGCTTATCGTAGACAGATTTGGAAGGATTATGTCGTGTATGTTCATGGATTAAAAAACAGTGCACGTACACTGGGGATGGATAAATTGGCAGATATGGCCTATGAGCATGAATGTCGGTGCAAAGAGGGAGATATCATTTACATTCATGACCATTATGAAGAGTTAATTTATGAATGGAATGAGAACGTGAGAATTGTTCGTGAATATTTGCAAAGGCCAATTCTCCATGAGGAAAGGAAAAAGTCAGGTTATGGAAAGAATCTGAGCGACGAGGAATGGACATTAAAGGAAAAAGAACTGTTACAGAATATTGAAGCATTTAAGAAAAAGGAGGCACTTCAAATGATTGAAGAGCTGCAATCCTATTCAATAACACTAGAACAACGCGCAAAATTGCAACAAATTGAAAAAGCGTTGAAGGAATATGATTATGAGCTTTCAACGCAATTGTTAAAGGGAAAAGATAAGGGAAATTAAGGAAGGAATTGTATGCGAACAGCAGTGACACAGGAGGAACAGAGACGTCGTCTTACAGAGTTGGAGACGATGAAGGCAAGCCTTGAGTTACAGCTCAAGGAAATGGCAAGGCAAGTTAAGATGCAGCAAGAACAGATTGAGCTTGCCAAATTGGATGCATTGACCGGATTAAGAAGTCGAACCGGTGTATCAGATGAAATCAGTAATATTTTAAAAAGAGAACGCCAAGGTGTATTTTTTATTATTGATATGGACAATTTCAAAGCAGTGAATGATACGTATGGGCACTTAGAAGGGGATCGTGTACTCGTTAAATTTGCAAAAGCTTTAGAAAAGGTTGTGGACAAGGATGATTTGATTGCACGAATAGGTGGTGACGAATTTATTATTTTCACTCCCCATGAGATAGAGAGAAATGCACTACGAAAAAAGGCTTCAAAGATATTGAGGACAGTAGCAGGTGAAATCGTAGAACCCGGAAAATTAGTGCGTATTACGATGTCAATGGGGATAGCAGTGGCTCCCAATGATGGAATGACCTTTGAAAAGATGTATGAAAATGCAGACCATGCGCTATATGAAGTGAAAAATAATGGAAAGGCTGCTTTTCAGCTTTTCGACGAAACTTTAACGAACAATCGAAAAAAATACAAAAAGCAAACAGCGACATTAAAAGACATTACAGCAAAACTAAAGGAGAAAGGTATGGAAGGTTCATTTGTAGTAGAGTATGACAGCTTTGAGAAGATATACCGCTTTTTGGAGAGAAACATTGGAAGAGAAAAGAGAGAAGTGCAATGTGTTCTTTTCACTATTGAAGAACCGGATGGAATAGATTATGATGAAAGAGAGCTCCAAAGACAAATGGAGCATTTGCAGCATGCAATTATTCATGCGTTAAGACGTGGAGATGTGACGACCAATTATAGTGCAAATCAGATTTTGGTATTACTTTTGGATACAAATACAGAAAATTCCAAGTTTGTAGTCAGACGGATTTTAAATCAGTTCTATGCAGAAATGGATGAGGATTTTTGGCAGATTACAAATGAAATCCAGCAGCTGGTACCAGAAGAAAGGGCATAAGTTTATGTATACAATATTAGCCGTTGATGATGAAATAGAAAATCTGGAAATGGTAGAATATGCTTTAAAAGAGGATTTTGATGTGATTCCTGTGAAGAGTGGTATGATGGCCCTTAAATATTTAACAGGTAATCGTCCGGACTTAATTTTACTGGATATTCGTATGCCGGAAATGGATGGATTTGAAGTATATCAGAAAATCAAAGAACAAGATAGCATGAAAGATATTCCGGTTATTTTTCTGACCTCGGCAAGTGATGTAGAAACAGAGGACAGCTGCTTCGAAATGGGAGCAGTAGACTTTATTAGTAAGCCCTTTGAACCACAAATTGTGAAAAGAAGAGTAAAACGGACATTGGATTTGATTGCACGCAGTGCTTCCAATGACCACACAACGACAATTAAGCATGATGATGAATGGAACAGCACGGGGAAAACATTGGATATAACTGTCAATGGAATGGCGATTAAACTGTTTCAAAAGGATATTTATTATATTGAGGTATTTAATAACACTTGCATTATCAGAACAGCAAATCGTGAGCTTTCTGTCCGAGAAACGCTAGACCATATGCAGGGAAAACTTGGAGAACAGTTTATTCGTGCAGGTCGTAGTTATCTTGTGAATGTAAAGTTTATTAGCGAGTTGCAGGATGATATTATTGTCATGCAAAGTGGAAAAAGGATTAAGATTCCAAGACGCAATAAGAAAGAAATCATTCAGAAAATTATGACCATTCACCACAAATCATGACCATTCACCACAAAACTCTTGCGAAGAACTCCCTCTTAAGTTATCATTGATACCAGTAAGGGGCAAGTTGAGAGAGCGTCAGAGCAAGACAGAGAGAGCGAATATTTGCTCGGTGCGGCATGGTCAACAGATAATATTTGTGTAAAAGATTATACAGAGGAAACCATATGATTGTATGGTTTCTTTTTTTGTAAAAAATTTATTTATATTATTTGTTCGAAAAAGAGAAATTTTGGTTTTTCTATATATTCCACCTCTTCCAAATCGGAAAAAGAAGCTAATAACCGAACCGGAAGCTGTACGATAGCATAACCGGCAAGTAATTCTTCAATGAGAATTTGTGTAGTGGTGTATTGTTTGAGATTACCATGATATTTTACCACAAGCTCCCAAGTCTGTGTTTCGGATTGAAAACCTGCTGACAAATCTGTCACTTCTGATAGTTCCTGAGGCGGTAGAGATAAGGATAGTTGTAATAAGTTTTCTAATTTTTGTGACTGCATGGAAAATCCTCTTTCTTTTTGATATTGTATGCAAAAAAAAGAAAAGAGTACCTCAGAAAAGAGGATTGCAAATCATAGAAAGTATGCTATAATTGCCATGATAAGAATAAGTGGGGAGCTCGCTGAAGCGGGCTGAGAGTAGACTGATTGGTCTAGACCCGTAACCTGATTTGGATAATGCCAACGTAGGGAAATATGTTACGCACGTAGTGGGCGGATATACAACTGACGAGGTATATCATGCCCTTTTTTTGTTACAGTATTTTTATAAAAAGGAGAAGCGTATGTACACAACACAGATGGATGCTGCAAGAAAAGGCATCATTACAAAGGAAATGGAAATAGTTGCGAAAAAGGAGTACATGGAACCAGAGGCGTTAAGAGTACTGGTAGCCGAAGGAAAGGTAGCTATTTGTGCAAATAAGCATCATAAATGTTTAAATCCTGAGGGCGTTGGTAGTATGCTTCGAACAAAAATCAATGTAAATCTGGGTGTGTCCAGAGATTGCAAGGACTATGACTTGGAAATGCAGAAGGTAATGAGTGCAGTAGATATGGGAGCAGAGGCCATTATGGATTTATCCAGTCATGGAAATACGCAGCCCTTTAGAAAGAAGCTGACGTCAGAATGTCCTGCTATGATTGGAACAGTGCCTGTGTATGATAGCGTAATACACTATCAAAGAGATTTAGCGACTTTGACAGCAAAAGATTTTATTGATGTAGTAAGGTTGCATGCGGAAGATGGTGTGGATTTCGTAACCTTGCATTGTGGCATTACCAGAAAGACAATCGACCAGATAAAAACACACAAGCGCAAAATGAATATTGTCAGTAGAGGAGGAAGCCTTGTTTTTGCATGGATGAGTATGACTGGAAATGAAAACCCATTCTATGAATATTTTGATGAAATCCTGGATATTTGCGAAGAACATGATGTAACGATTTCCTTAGGAGATGCATGCAGACCAGGTTGTCTTGCAGATGCAACAGATGTGTGTCAGATAGAAGAGTTAGTAAGATTAGGAGAATTGACAAAGCGTGCCTGGGCACATAATGTCCAGGTCATGGTAGAAGGTCCTGGACATGTGCCACTCAATCAGGTAGCAGCCAATATGGAGATACAAAAGAGTATCTGCATGGGCGCACCGTTTTATGTGTTAGGACCAATTGTTACAGATATTGCACCGGGCTATGACCATATTACGTCAGCGATAGGCGGTGCAGTGGCTGCTATGAGCGGAGCTGCATTTTTATGCTATGTAACACCGGCAGAGCATTTGGCATTGCCAAATCTTGAGGATGTAAAGCAAGGAATTATTGCATCTAAGATTGCTGCACATGCAGCTGACATTGCTAAGGGTGTACCACATGCACGAGATTTGGATGATAAAATGGCGGATGCAAGAAGAAAACTTGATTGGGATGAGCAGTATGTCTGTGCATTAGATCCTGAAACAGCAAGACAGATAAGAGACAGCAGAAGTCCGGAAGAGGATCATAGTGATACCTGTAGTATGTGTGGTAAATTTTGTGCCGTGAGAAGTATGAATAAGGCACTTGCCGGAGAATACATAGATATTTTATAGGACAGAGGATATGAAACAGGAGATAGTAAGAAAAGCATGTAAGCTTTATGCCATTACAGATAGAAGATGGCTGACACATATGTCAGAAAATGATGAACTTGCAGCACAGGTGGAGCAGGCGATTCAAGGAGGAATCACAATGCTGCAGCTAAGAGAAAAGGCACTTTCCGGTGAAACATTAAAAAAAGAAGCAATTGTCATTCAACAGTTATGTAAAAGGTACAATATTCCTTTTATTATCAATGACTATGTGGAATTGGCAAAAGAACTGCAGGCAGATGGTGTACATATAGGACAAAGTGACTGCAGTGTAAAAAGAGCCAGAGAAATACTGGGACCGGATTATATCATTGGAGCGACTGCTAAAACAGTAGAACAGGCGCAATTGGCATATGAGCAGGGGGCAGATTATTTAGGCAGCGGTGCAGTATTTGGTACTACGACAAAGCCTGATGCAAAACCTATGACGCAGGAACTATTGCATCAGATTACTCAAAGTGTTCCAATCCCGGTAGTGGCAATCGGAGGTATCCAAACACAAAATGTGACAAAACTGTCAGGTAGTGGCATTGCAGGTGTTGCTGTTATTGGAGGTATTTTCGGAGAAAAAGACATCAAAAAAGCAGCAAGTGAATTACGACAAAAACTAGATAGAATGAAATAACCCATAGCGGCAGATTGGGGGCACCACCTTAGGTCGCTATATAAAAGTAATGTTGAAAGGATTGAAAAACATGAAAACAGCATTATCAATCGCTGGAAGTGATTGCAGCGGAGGCGCCGGTATCCAGGCAGATATCAAAACAATGACAGCACATGGAGTTTATGCCATGAGTGCGGTCACTGCTTTGACTGCGCAAAATACAACCGGCGTAATAGATATCATGGAGGTGACAGGACTATTTTTACAAGAGCAGCTGGATTGTATTTTTACAGATATCGAGCCGGATGCAGTAAAAATAGGTATGGTAGCCTCTACAGAATTAATTGAGGTCATTGCAGAAAGCTTACAGCGTTATCAGGCAAAAAATATTGTACTTGACCCTGTTATGGTTTCTACAAGTGGTTCTCGATTAATGCAGGAGCAGGCTATTGGTATCTTAAAAGAAAAATTATTACCAATGGCGACAGTCATCACACCAAACATTCCGGAAGCAGCGATTATGACAGATTTGTCTATTAAAACAAAGCAAGATATGGAAAAAGCAGCCAGGATGCTGTACGATGCTTATGGCTGTGCAGTGCTTTGTAAGGGTGGGCATAGTATAGAAGATGCAAATGATTTGCTTTTCAATGAGCAGGGTGCACAATGGTTTATCGGAAATCGTATTAAAAATCCTAATACGCATGGAACTGGATGTACCTTGTCCAGTGCAATCGCCTCTAATCTTGCAAAAGGATATGACTTAAAAACAGCGGTTCTTTATGCAAAAAATTATATTTCAGGAGCACTTGGTGCGATGCTTGATTTGGGAAAGGGGAGTGGCCCTTTAAATCATGCATTTGCTATTGGTAATCATTTATTTCAGTAGATGTAGAAAGGAATTATTACCATGAAAAAAACAAATGTAAAAAAATTAACCTTAACCGCTATTTTTGCAGCAATTGCTGTAGTAGGCTCTTTATTTTCAGTACCTGTATTTGGCTCAAAATGTGCACCGGTACAGCATTTGGTAAATATACTTTGTGCTGTATTTTTAGGACCTTGGTATGGAATTGCAGCAGCTTTTTTAGCAAGTCTTATCAGAAATCTGTTGGGACTTGGTACCTTACTTGCATTTCCGGGGAGCATGTGTGGTGCATTTCTTTCAGGACTTTTGTATCGTTATGGGAAAAAACTTCCCTATGCGTATATTGGAGAGGTTTTTGGAACAGGTATCGTGGGAGGCATGCTTTCTTATCCGATAGCAGCTTTTGTTATGGGAAATAGCCAGGCAGCTTTATTTACTTTTGTTGTACCATTTCTTATTAGCACCTGTGGTGGCACGATTTTAGCAATTGTTATTACCATGGGAATGCAGCAGGCAAAGGTAATGGATAGATTAAAAAATCAGTTAGCATAAAAGAAAGGAAGACTATGTCGATGGAACAGCAAGATATTTGGAGAGTATATCAGCGCCTGCAGCAGGAAAAAAGGGTCATTCATTGTATTACCAATCATGTGACAGTCAATGATTGTGCAAATATGCTTTTGGCAGCAGGTGCCTCTCCAACGATGGCACATCATAAAGAGGAAGTAGCAGAAATTGCAGCAGGCTGTGATGGACTTGTTTGCAATTTAGGTGCAACGGACGATTATGAAGCAATGCTGTTTGCTTGTCAGGCAGCAAAAAGTGCAGGGATTCCTATCGTGATTGATCCGGTCGGCGTAGGTGCTTCTTCGTTTCGAAGAGCTTTTTTGGATGAACTTGTCAAAACAGCAGCTCCCACTTGTATCCGTGGTAATTACGCAGAGTTGGAAGCAATATGGAAAAAGGAAAGAACAGTAAAGGGTGTCGATGCAGATAAGGAACAAAAAGACATCAGCTATTATGAAAAGCTGACAAAGGAGCTGGCACAAAAATATCAATGCTTTATTGTAGCATCAGGAAAAACAGATATTGTTTCAGATGGAAAATGCGTGTATCATATAAATAATGGTGATAAAAACATGGCAAGGATAACAGGAGCAGGTTGTATGTCTACCTGTTTGATTGCAGCGTATCTGGCACTTGGGAAAAGCCTGGAGCATGTACTTTGTGCTTGTATCCTTATGGGGATTTGCGGAGAGCTTGCTGCGGAACGGACAAGCCTTGTGCAAGGGGGAACAATGACCTTCCGTATGCTGTTGATAGATGCCATGTCAAATTTACAGGAGGCAAATATTGTGCCTCAGATTTGTGTAAAAGGATAAAAAGAAAGGCATGGTAGTTAGATGCTGGAGCAGGAAAGATTACAGCACTTTTATGTACAGGAATATAAAAAGGCTGCGAAACGTAAAATAAGTAATTTAGAAAAAAAAGGCAGAGGCTTTGATATGCAGGTAGACAGGCTGTCAAAGTCTCTTTATCGTGTAAAAAAAGGCAGAATCAGCATAGGTCAGCTTGGATATTTGCATAATCAGGTCAATTTTTTATATACAATTGCCACAAAAATGAAGCATACCAAGGCGATGAACAGGATAGAAACAGACCATTTAAAGAGTTTGATGTTGATTGATTTATCTATTCTTTCAAAGGTAGAAAAGGAGGAACTTTCGGAGGATTTTCTTCGTTACGCTTCTGAAAATATGTCAAAGCAGCTTTGTCACAAAACATTACTTGAAATGATACTAACCTATCAAAACTATATGATTCGAAAAAAGGTATCAGAGCTTGTTCCCCTAAAACCGGAAATGGAATTTCCGGAAACCTTGGAAATGAAGCGCAAATTCATCCTTCATATCGGACCAACTAATAGCGGAAAGACCTTTCATGCATTAGAACGGCTGAAGAGCGCAAAAAATGGAGTCTATTTAGGACCATTGCGTTTACTGGCATTAGAAGTATATGAAAAAATGAAAGAATATGGGACACCATGCACGATGCTGACGGGGCAGGAACGCATTATAGAAGATGACAGTCGTGTCACATCTTCTACCATTGAAATGCTGGATATGGATCAGCTTTATGACATTGGTGTTATAGATGAGGCACAGATGATTGTAGATTCTGACAGGGGACATTCGTGGACAAGGGCTATTCTTGGTATGAGAGCCAAAGAAATTCATATTTGTATGAGTCCTGCAGCTACTAAAGTAGTGATGCATTTGATAACGCTTTGTCATGATACCTATGAAATACAGGAATATGAAAGAAAAACACCGCTTATTTGTGAGAAAACACCTTTTACATTTCCGACTGATGTAAAACCGGGAGATGCATTGATTGTTTTTTCTAAGAGGTCTGCACTAGATGTAGCAGGGCGTTTAGAAGCAATGGGCATCAGTACAAGCGTGATTTATGGAAGTTTACCGCCTGAAATCAGAAGAAGGCAGATGCATTTGTTTAATCAAGGCAAAAATAAAGTGGTAGTATCGACAGATGCAATAGGTATGGGACTCAACTTACCGGTTAGAAGAATTGTGTTTATTGAAACGGAAAAGTTTGACGGTATTACCAAAAGGAAGCTTCGCCTGCCGGAGATAAATCAGATAGCAGGTCGTGCAGGCAGATTTGGTATTTATGATACAGGTTACATTACTGCGATGGGAGAGGAAAATTTGGCTTATATTTCTTCGCTTGCAGGTCAAAAAGAGGAACAAATCGAAAAGGTAAGTCTTGGTTTTCCGCAAATATTATTGAATTTGCCGGAGCCATTAGATACGATAATGAATACTTGGCATTCTGTAGAAACGAAATACCCTTTTGAAAAAATCAGCATTGATGAGATTTTGTTTTTATATCACAAGGCTGAAAAGAGAAGTGCGTATATCGATGGATTTGATGATAAGCACACTTTGTATAAAATGGTAACATGTCCAATAGACATTCAAAACCCCAAGGTAGTATCTTTGTGGCTTCAATACTGTGAAAGCTATAGTGCTGATACTTCTTTGAAAAAACCGGACATCAGACAACTTCGCTATGAAGGTATTGCGAAATATGAAACCTATTATAAACAGCTTGATTTGTATTATCAGTTTTCAGAACGCTTAGGCAAGGTCATAGATGAAAAATGGTTAGCTGATGAGCGGGAAAAAACAGAAATAGAGATTATGAAATGTCTGTCAAAGGGGAAAGAAAACTATATTGCCACCTGTAGATATTGCGGAAAAATTCTTCCTGTTGGTTATGGGTTTAATCAGTGTAGACAGTGCAGGAGCATGATAGATTTGGAGTAAAAAATGCCCTTAATGGGCATTTTTTTGACATTCCATTGTATAGCTGTTCCACTTTCCATCTTCAGTCTCATTGGTAGCTGTGATACGAAATCCCACCTTTTCATAACATCGGATAGCACCAGTATTAAAACAGTAAACGTGCAGAATGATTTTATGAATAGGATATTTTTCAAATACATTATTTGCCATAAGAGATAACGCTTTCGTGCCCAATCCTTGACCATGTATGACTTCATCAAATAGAACACGGCTTAAAAAAGCTTGTTTTTTTCCAAGATTAATGTCAAGTTCAAAAGAGCCAATCACTTTTTCATCCTGTTGCACGATATAAATGTGAGCCCCATCATCGATGCGCGCTGCAATCTGTCGCTCTGAAATAGGATAAAAATATGCAATCGGACCTGCCCATTGTTGCAAAAAATCCTGATTTTTTCTTTTATTCCAATCTACCAGATAGTGATAATCCTGCTCTTGTATTTCTTTAATTTCCATAGTTATCCCCCTAATATGTCTTTTCTTTCGTGTAAAATTTTATATAGAATGATATAGTAAGTTCACATAAAATGCAAGTACCCATTTTAAAGTAAAAAAGAATTTGCTGCCGAGCAAACTCTTTTTTACTTACATACGAGCAATTTCCTATTACATAAAGAAAACGCCTGCAAGATACAGGCGTTTGGAATTAATCGAATGATGGGTTAAATGCGTAAAAGTTTTTAGAGTCAAGTTTTTCCTGGACTGTACGAAGTGCTTCTCCAAAGCGTTGAAAATGTACAATTTCACGTGCTCGAAGGAAACGAATTGGGTCTGCGACCTCAGGGTCTTTTACTAATCGAAGAATATTATCATAAGTTGTTCTTGCTTTTTGTTCTGCTGCCAAATCTTCTGTTAAATCAGTAATTGGATCACCTTTTGACTGAAACTCGCAAGCATTGAACGGAATACCGCCTGCTGCTTGCGGCCAAAGCGCAAGTGTATGGTCCACATAGTATTTATCAAAGCCGGATTTTTCAATTTCTTCCGGTGATAAATCCTTAGTAAGTTGATAAACAATGGCACAAATCATTTCAAAATGTGCTAGTTCTTCCGTCCCAATATCGGTCAATACACCTGTTACTGTATTATATGGCATAGTATATCTCTGCGCAAGGTACCGCATAGATGCACTGAGCTCGCCGTCAGGTCCACCGTATGTCACCAACATACAGTATATGAAAACCGCATAAATGCGCGGTTTTTATATTGACAAGTAAAACATAAATGAAAAGCTGTTGTTCTCTTTATCATAAACAATCTTTTCTACAATCCGTCTCAGAGCATTTCCTTTTTCCACGTAATCACTGTTTTCGTCTTTAATAACAGATAAACTGGCATTGATACTATCAGTCATTTTTCTAACAAGCTCTTCGTTGCTAATATCTTCAATTTTTGCGGAGGATAATTCCACAATATCATTTTGCAAGGATTCTATTTCTTTTTGAATTTTAGTTTTATTTTCCTTATATTCTTCCAGACTATCAATTCCATCCATATAAGCGTCTTTTGCTTTTATAAGTCTGATATTTAACTTATCAATTTTTTTTCGTAAAATGTCTATCTGCGAACTGTTATCAGATGTTCTTACAATGTGAACATCATAGAAATCACGAGAATCCAATTTTGTCTCAATACCAGCAATCACATTTTCGACGAGACTTTTTTCTGTAATAAAGTGAGAATGTTCACACAATCCTTTTGTATATTTATAACAATTAAAGTAATGACCAGATTTACAATATCCAAGGCTGGCTCCGCAGGAAGAACATTGAACCATGCCGGACAACCAATGCTTGCAGGTAGAAACATCTCTTGGCTTATATTCCCGAATATGTGTGTTAATCTTTGCCTGTACACCATCCCATACATCCTGACTGATGATGGGCTCATGCTTTCCGTCTGCAATAATAACTTCATCTGTACTCTTATATTTACTATTTTTTCGGTCATAGTAATTCCATCTCACTTTTCCAACATAAAACGGATTTTGGAGCATATAGCGAACAGTACGATTTTCAAACTTTCCACCACGAGTTGATTTTACCCCTTGGTTATTTAGCCACCTTGCTATCTGAGTAAATGTACTTCCATTCAAAAACATGTCAAATACTTCACGTACAATTCTAGCCTGTTCTTCGTCAATGACCGGAACTTCCTTATGGCCTGTGTGTATGTAACCGAACGGCATGGAACCTTGGTAACCACCACGAAGAGCATTCTCTGTCATACCTCTTGTAACTTCAACACTAAGATTAATAGAATAGTATTCATCCATCCACTCAAAGATACGTTCAACCAGTGAACCAATCATTCCATCAGGAAGCGGTTCTGATATTGATACGACATCTACATTATTTCTCTTGAGAAGAGACTTATATACAATAGACTCTTCCTGATTTCGGGCAAATCTTGAAAATTTCCAAACCAGTATTACATCTATTGGGTGTTCATTGCTCTTTGCCAGGGCAATCATTTGCTGGAATGCAGGACGTTTATCTGCCTTTCGACCGGAAATTCCATTTTCGTGAAAGATATGTTCCTTACTGACCAGTATATCGTTTTTATGAGCATATTCTAATAAAAGTCGTTCCTGTGCATCGGGAGACAATTCAAGCTGGTCGTCAGTCGACACACGGATATATAAGCAGCCGTTTTTCATAATTGTTAAGTCCTTTCTAGATGTATATTTTAATAATGACATTATAATATAGTGGTTTCAATAAAAATAGCAAAAAAGTGTTGACAGAATAGTTTTTAATGATTTACTATTGACATGAGGATATGTATGTGATATATAGAACAATAAATGTAAATATTGCATAGAATATAGTAATTGACATACACCTATAGATGTGATATAATACGCATTAGTTTTAAAAATAATTTTTAAAATTAACTGAAAATTTATTGAATTTTAGAATAATGTATGATATTATCTAAGTGAAACAAAGTTTCGCATTTGTATAAAGACCAAATGGTTGGTTAGTAGTGAGGCGTGGACCTCGTGTTTGAGATTTAATCTCGTATTAATAAAGAGTCACCGTATAACGGTGACTTTTTATTTTGCTTTGTATGTGGTATAATGTCGTATTATGTAAAATGGGAGGACAATATGGAGGAGCAGATTAGACTAAAGGATATATATTTAGGAATTCCAGACGGAGAAACAGAAGCAAGAAGTGAAAATGTTTTAGAGTTATTCTTTGATGCGAATGGATTGTATAGCAAGTTAAATGATAATACTGATAAATTTATGATTATTGGAAGTAAGGGGAGTGGAAAATCGTATTTTGCACATTATTTTTGCAAGAAGAAAAATGAAAAACAAGTCCGAAAAATAATTGATTCACAGAATTATCTATTAGCAGATTTATGCTATTTGGATAAATCACAAGTAGGTCGAAAAGGAATTGTGTTTGCTCTTTGTAAATGGTTTGTCTTAAATAATTTAGCGGATACTTTGATAGAAGAACATTCCAGGTTAAACAAATTTTTTTTTAGTAATGTCTATAAATTAAAGAAATTCAAATCTCAATATGATGATGATAGTATATATAAAATTATAAAAGGTAGTAGCGGAAGTGGAAAAAGTTCTGAGTTAGGATGTTCTTCAGGAAAAACATTAAAAATTGATGAAAATTCTAACACGAAAAGTGTACAAGGCAAAGTTATAAAGCAAAAAAATACAGCATATGAAGTGATCCCTAAACAATTTTATGAAATTGTTTTAAAACTAGAGGAATATGTTTTCAAAGCAATTGGAAGAAATGATGATATAGCATTATTATTTGATAACCTTGATGAGTTGGACAAGACTTTGGTAGATAATCCAATGGATAATGATATTATTCTAAATTTAATAAAAGTGACAAAAGAATTTACAAATCGATTTGCTGATAGTAAGAAGAAGGTTCGCTTAATTTTATTGATAAGAGCAGACGTTATTAATCGTCTACAAGTATATGATGGAAATTTATCAAAAATCAAAAAATCTTGCGGAATAGAACTTTATTGGTTAACAACTGATAAGGAAGCGCCAGAAGAACACCCATTAATGAAGATGTTGTTGTATAAAATAAAAAAGAGAAATAAAGTCGCTGCAAATATGACAGATAAAGAGTTATTCAATTCTTTATTTCCGGAAGATATAGATAATAAGAAACCATTAGATTATTTATTGTCATATAGTTTTGGACGACCAAGAGACATTATTTCATACTTAAATCACGTAATTGATCAATATGGTAACAAGAGGGCATTTTATGCTAGTGATCTTAGAGAAACTCGTAAGTTATATTCGGCAGATTTTTATGATGAATTGTTAAATTTGGCATCATTTCATAAATCATCGGAATTTATTAATGATTGTTTTAGACTTATAAGTGGTATGAAAAGACCTTCTTTTACATACAAGGCAATTGAAGAGTATTACGAACAAAATAAACAATACTTTTCCCATATTGACGAGCTAAAGGATGCACTGGAGTTCCTATATGAAATTGGAGCAATTGGTAATTCTTGGACTAAAAATGATAAAACGTGCACAGCATGGTCATATCGAAAAGATTCAATGCAAACAATTGACTATAATTTAAAGTTTACAATTCATTATGCATTAAGGAAGAAATTTTCTTTATAAAAAACATCTAATTTGAATGGAAGGTGTCCGATTCGGACACCTTTTTAATTGCATGAATTGACATAATATGATACAATGCGAACGTGGGTGCTACCATAACGGTAGGCGGTTAGTCCTTCTCCAGAGGGACTGTGACCCTCTGATTACATAGATGATCCAGAAATGGAAATCTAGGAGAGGAGGGCTTTGCTAATGATAACGACTGAATCCCTGATTGCTGTAATAAGCTTAGTCTTGGCAGCTTTCGGACTCGGATATGAAATCGGAAGTAATTCACGAAAAAAATAATCGCCTCAGTCCGGTAAACTAGGCGATTATTTCCAATCAAATTATTATCGGGCTAACCGTCTATCGGTAGCACCTTATAAAATTATAATACACTGATAAGTGGATAAATTCAACATAATAATTTAAATTTGATTAGTTTAAGTGTAAGGTGTTCAATTTGAACACCTTTTTGTGTAAAAAAACATCAAAAATGAAAATAAACGGAAATTCAATTTTTTAAGCCGAAAATCAACAAAAAATCAACAAATCTTGAAATAAGAAAGAGAGAGGAATATATTAGAAAGGTGTCTAGCGCAGACACCTTTATAGGATATATACGCCCTCGATAATTTATCGTAAAAATGCAATTAAGACAATAAAAAATCCAGTTTGTTATGTTTTTGTTATTTTCGGCGAATATAACAGAAACATAACAATTTCGCCTTTTTGGCATTTATACGTAATATTTACGTAACAATTGCATCAAAACTATTGCATTAGGGAAATGTTTGATATATTATTGCGAAAGTTGATATTTGAGTTTTGAAATTCAAGATATGAAGAAAGCGAGGTAGATTTTCTATGTACAAAAAACTATACTAATCTTGACTGGCAAAATATTACGTTGCAATATAAGAATGGATGTTCGGACAAAAGAAAGGAGTGAAAGCATGATTGCGAAAAGAATGTTGAAAGAATACATACTAAATGAAAAAGGACAACGCAAATAGAATTACGTTGCCCTGCTGGAATAATTATTAATAACCTGAGAGTCTCGACCACTTCCAGGTCATATCTATTCACAGCCATTATATCATATCATTAAAAAAAAGCTATAATAAATGTTTGTTTCAGAGGTATTTTTTAATGACATGTATAGAGGCTGAAAAAAAAGAAAGGAAAAGCATGAAAGAAGTAAAAGAAGGAAGTTATGAGCAGGCTATCATAAAAATATTAGCGCAATTATCTTATACACAAAAAAAAGAAGTATACAAATATATATACAAGATATATGTAATGAATAACGAATAATGGACAAGAGCACTAAAACCGATTAGTGCTCTTTTTCATTATCGTTTGTTTCCTTCATCAGTTCAACGAGGTATTCGGAGCTGACGCTGATTAGTTTTAAAAGGAGTTTCCAGTCTTCGGCGGTGTACTTTTGCCTGAACATCTTAAAAACATTTCTGGTCAGTTGACTTTCGTCCTTTAGCAATTCATTGAGAATCCAAATCTGTTCCTTAGCTTCTTCATCTTCGCCCTGGTCAAAGAACATTTCCCCTTCCCCAGTAGTAAGCCAGATATAATCTATACCAAACTCACGACAGATTGCTTTTTCCATTTGCGGAGTGACATTTCTATTACCATTTTCAATATTAGAAATTGCTGTTCTACCAACACCTAATCTCTCCCCAAAGGTATCTCCTGTCATGCCAAGAGCTTTTCGAATTAGCTTTATTCTTTCATTTTCTGTCATACAAGTACCCTCCTTCAAACTAATATTAGCACAGTCATTTTTATATATCAAGAAAAAGTTCACAAAGAAACTATATACTATTGACAAAAGTCATTTTGTGACGTATATTAGTCACATAGAAACACATAACGTTTCAGAAAGGAGCAGATATGACACAAAAGAATAAGGAACTTGCAAACGTTGTAGATTGCTTCACTAAAAAGGGCGAATTCCAAAAAGGTCTCATCATTGGCTTGATGCTTAATGAAGACCATTTGGATAAAGTCCTTGCCAAAATGAAAGACAGCAATCAGGCAACAAGGCTTGCGTAGGGTAAAAGAGTATGGGGCGTTAAGCCCCATATCAAAGGAGCAGATTATGGATAATGAAGTGGAAATGATTAATTTTTTGATTTCATTGGTTGATGACTACATAAGAAGCACAGTCAATAAAACGCAGACAGTTAATGAAAATGCAATGAAGTTTCCTTTGAAAGTAGCAAACTGGTTATATTGCAAACTTCCAAAGGAAGAACAGCAAAAAGTTCCTGATTGGATTATTGTTGATGAAAATCGGTTTCAGAAGTTTTTGCAGAAGAAAAATTCGGAAGGACAAGACGTTTAGTATTCTCTTCGTTGCATTTTATACAGATGTCTAATCCACATGAATATTCACAGTAATTTGTTTTGTAAATAATACCATTTTCTTCAAATATGGCAAGGTTACGTTCACAGTTGTCTTTGGGACAATGAACAGAAATGTATTTCCACATAGCTATAGATTTCCCTTTCCTTATATACTTGGTGCTGCAACACCTGTGAGTATAAGTATAAAGGGAAATTGGATGGAAAACAAGAAAGGAGCAGGAGATGGAGAGAGAAGTAAGTATAGGACCAATATTAGTCTCTGTGAACCGGGTTGTTCAGGGATACCACAGATATTTTGATAATGTTGAATCACTTATGCATTTCCTGAATGATGTCATTGATGATGATGTAAAAGAAATCAAGATAATAAAAGAGCCTCCTGAAAGAGGAGACTCAGAATTAACTAGAGAAGAACAGTGTGAAAAGAATTTTTTATAAATCCATTATACAGATTTTATAGAAAGCTATTCCAAGATTAGTTTTTTCAATTATTAGTTTTTGATTAGAAAATGTATACCCTTCAGAATCTTCAGGGTATTTTTCCTGCTGTGCTTTGTAGAATGCTGAGTTTAAAATTTTATCATAAATATGCTCATCTTCATAAGAAAGATTCTCTGGTATAGATATTAAACTTTGCCTAACTAGATTATCTATGGATAAACTAATAGCTTCAGTAGGTGCAATATCTATATCAGATATATTAGTAGCAATTGTGCGGGAAGAAGTAACTATTGGAATATCAGGGTTTTCACATTTGCCATAGATTAAATTGATTAATGGATTAGCTTTTCGTTCCATGATTGTTTTAAACACAAGAGAATCTAATGGAGACAACTGTTTAATGATTTCTACAAATGAAGGATGCACAAAATCTTTAACCTCTGAATTCATAGCCTTTGCAAGTAAATTGGCATAAAGATTTCTCAACTCATCACTGTTCATTGAATACGAGAGTGCCTGGATTGTAGGAACAGCAACATATGGTTCTGGTGTTACTATTTTATCTTCATCAATATGTTCAAGTTTTTTTGCCAATAATTTCTCTGTTTCTGCAAGATTGTATTCTTTATTAGCAATCCATTGGCGTAATGGCACGAGTGCGGCATTAATAGTACGTGGAATAAGAGCAAGTGTTTTACTGGATTCTTGTGCGGCTGGCTTTAGAGCATCGTCATATATATCAGGAACAGTTTCAATGGCTTTACCTATGCCTCCTGCAAGTTTATCTAATCCTTCTGGCATTGTAATCACGACCTTTCTACAATATTTTACAAAATTATACTATGGAAACATAAAAAATGAAAGAGAGGTGAAAGGCATAATGAAATATATTTTTGTCTATTCGAAAAAGGAAAAAGTTAGGATAAATACTATGGGAAGCACTTCTAATTTATTAGTGATGCTTGTTGCAATTAGTAGATTATTGGTAGATCGGATCTCAAAAGAGAAAAAAGTAAATATAGCTGAGGCAGAAAATTTTGTTTTAGAGTGTATTTCAGATGGAATGAAAACTATAAGTAAATAGGAGAACATCATGAAAAGATTTAAACTTTTATGTTTTGAAATAACAATCAGGAAAATAAAAACACCTTTTGAAAGAAAGGTTAGAGAAATAGTGTGTAGTTTTTTAGGACACAGCAGGATATGTCATTACTGTTTCGGTGAGATTACCTGTGCAAGATGTGGAGAAATTCTGCAGGATGGATTTGCCGGATTATCAGACACAACAGGGCTTGTCTTTGTGGAGCATGACTGTTCAATCTGCAGAGAGAATTACAAAGGACTTAGCTGGAAAGATAAGGTGTTGTGTCCGCATCCGTTTAAGAAGAAAAAAGATTAATCATTTTTATGACGGAGATTTTGTTTTTGTTTATTGAGTTCGATTACATCGGAAAGCGTCTGATTGTTTTTGGGAATGTCAATGTACCAGTGCTGTATCAGATATTCAACCATCTGTAAAATCAGTTGGGCTTCGTTGTTATCTATGTCAATGATAAGGTTTACATCCTGCTCCATGTGAGCACCGATGTTCCCGGTCTGACGTAACGCATGCATTGCCATCCAGTCATTTTCAGGCACGACGTTTTTTACAGAGTCAATTTCATCATAAAGTGATTTGCCATGTGCATCCCATCGGTCCCGCAGTATTCCTTGCATACAACGTCTTGCAAGGGTAGCGCATGCTTTAGGACTTCGGTCAATTATGGAACAAGCTTCTTCGTAGTCCTGACGTATTTGGGATGGAACGGTATCGGGATATTTTATGGCAGCAGATTGCGGATGAAACATGATGTGGACGTTTTCAACAGCATTTCCTACACCAGTAGCAACTAGAAAATATTTATGACAGTTGTGACATCTGTAGTATGAAATCTCAATTAAGGAGTCATCATTTGCCATGTTGGCATGCGGAAAGAAACTGATGTGATATCCCTGGGCAGTTTCATCAATAATGATGGGAACAGGAATTTTACAGTAGGGACAGTTAATGTTAGTTGGAAAATTGTTCATGTTGGCCTCCTATGTATGACTTGTATTGTATAGGTACAGTATAAGAGGTCATATAAGTAAAAACAAGAGATAGCAATAGCTTGAAAGCAAAAATAGCGATACTGTTACATACAATTTAAAAAAGATAAATGGGGGTTAAAAATGGGAAGACAAAAGAAAGAAAAGAAACCACCTACTTACAAATATTATATTCGAATCGGCAATAATGAGCCCGTAGACATGGATACACTTCCAAAGGAAGAACATGACAGGATTTGCAGACAGCTTGCAGACAACTTTATGGCTGCGCTTGGGTATGAGAGAGCCAAAGACCAGGAAGCTGCAAGAATCAGGCATGAAGAAAATGCCAGAAAGTTAGCAGAGCTAAGAGCTCAGATGAATGCCAAAAAAGATGGAAATTAATATTCTGCTCTAGCCAATAAGGACTAGAGCAAAAAAATTTTAAATTTGGACAAGCCCAAAATATAAGGGTTTTAGAAAAATATGAGCTGAAATTTTCCCAATTAGGGGGGAAAAGATAAAAGAGAATGTTATATAACTTTTATTATTCAGACATAGAGGGGCATAAAGGTAAAGGAGCGGTTCAATTCCGCTGTGCCCCATCAGTAAACAGGTAACTGTTTACTGCCACCGTTTACTCCTATAAATAAAAAAGTGGCGCCGCTCAAAATGAACGGCGCCGAGGGTTAAATATTCATCAGACAATTACATTATAACATGAACAGCAGGGTAGTCAATGAACCATACAAAGTCTTGAATTTTTTAACCAGCCATAATTGCTGGTTGGGGCTTGTATATATGTATTAAGTTTAGAAGATAATCCCTGTTCAGGCTAGAGAAAAAGAGGATTTGATGAATAAGGGTATAAGGGAAAAGTTGTATAGGATGGGGAAGACCGGACGAAGGGCAACCTATCTGGAAGTAGACCTGTTTGCAGATAATGACAATGGGACACACAGATATTCCAGGATAAAGACAGGAAATGCAACCTCAGAGATACAGAAAAAGTTAAATGATAAGAGGATGATGAAGAACCTGTTGCGTCTTTGGAAAAATAATTTTGGTGAAGATGATTACTGTGTGACGCTTACTTACAATGACAGATGCCTGCCTGCGACAGGGGAAGATGCCATGAAGGATTTTAAAAGATATGTGGCAGCAGTGAATAAGGCAAGACATCAGATGGGACTTCCAAATGTAAAATACTCCGGACGTATGGAGTATGGAGGTGAAAAAGGAAGACTGCATTTTCACTTTTTAATGTCCGGTGGACTTCCACCAAAGATGATGAAACTGTTGTGGTGTCAGAAAAGAAGAAGGGGAAGTGCATATAAGTCACTTGGACTTGCAGACATTTCACTTTTTCAGCCGGAGGAAGGATATGAACGCTGGCTGTGGTATATCTGCAAGGATATTCATGATGAGCTGAACAGACCATATGGTCAGATGCAGTTATCTGATTTTTTAAAGGACCAGAAGATTTCCGTGGAAGAAACATTGGGAGAAGCTGCAAAGCATAAACGTCACTGGATAAACAGCAGAGGGCTGGTAAAGCCTGATGTATCCATAAATGACAGAAGGTGGACGAAACGTCAGATTAATAAACTGATAGAGAAATGCAGATGCAGACAGAAGGGAAGTATAGATGAGGACATCAGGCATGTATTTGAACATAAGTACAAGGGTTATGTACTTGATGAATACAATCCTGTTTTTAACATCTACACGGGTCAGTGGAGTATATACCTGAAGCTCCATGTAAGGTCGTGAATATGACAATAGACAATCTTATTCCGTATGCAGATAATTTCAAACAGTTTCAGTACCATCCGTCAGCTATTTTCCATTTTCATATCCGTATTGATTTTGATTTTGCAATGTCCATGCCGGGGATTGAGGACAGGGTGTATTACACAAAGAGCAAGGCTGCCAATATCAGGAACAGGCTCAATCAGCAGGGGATATACCTGGAGATTACCTATCAGATAGCAAGCCGTGAGATTACGTGCATCAGTGTGGTATTCGATACATTTTGCCGGGTAGAGTACAGTGAAAAAACGGATATGGAGAAAATTGTAGAAATGCTGTTAGCAGCAAAGAAGTAGCCTTTTGTTCCAAAAGGAATTTATATATCACAAGTTTTATTAAGTCATGAAAAGCCTGTTACTTTTGCCATCTGGTAACAAGCTGGCACCTTCCCGTATAAAGGGAGGGTGCCATTAGGAGGGAGTAAAGGAATGGATATAGGGATATACCGGATAAGTGATATGGATGAAGAAGCAAAGCCAATGTCCAGAGAACAGTTTAGAATTAACAATTTCATAAACATGGAAAAGGACAGAAATGTGCATACAAGAAGTATTTTCAAACAGAAGCCATATTATATGCTGGAATCCGTAAAGAACTACGGAAAATCAAAATAGAGAGGGAGTTAAATATATGCATTCATCAGGCAGTGAAGCAGTAGACTCTATCGGGAAGATGCACATAAGCGGAAACGTGATTCCAAACACGTGGTACAGGACTGTGGTCAAGGAGGATGGAAAACCATATCTTCTTGCAATCATTTTGTTAGCAGAATTTGTGTACTGGTACCGGCCGGATGAGCACAGGGATGAATATTCCGGTGAGAGTCTTGGTATGAAAAAGAGATTTGCAGAGGACAAGCTGCAGAAATCTTATCCTGCACTTGCAGAGAAGTTTGGCGAGAGCAGACGTTCCATCATGAGAGCAGTTCATTTCCTTTGTGACATAGGTGTCATTACAAGGGAAGCAAGGACAGTCAGTAAAGGGGAAGATTGTCTGCTTGGCAATGTTTTATACATAGAGGTTGTGCCGGAAGTTTTATACAAACTGACATATCCGGATGAGGTATCGGAAAAGCCAAGGGACAAGAAAACTACCCCTTGTGACAAAAATGGTATAAGGGCTTGTGACAAAAAATGTATAAGCCCTTATACCAAAAATTGTATAACAAATACAAAGAATACATATACACAGAATACTATATCATCCTCTTCATCTCCTTCGGAGGAGAAGAAGGACAAGGAAGAGGAGTTAAGATTAAAACTTAATTATGCAAGAGTCAGAAAACGATATCCTGATATTGCGGTTGAGGTGTGGAAGGTTATATCTAATATGCCTTATGTGGAACAGATAGTGCTGTCCGAAAAGGACTTTGAAAATATATGCAAAAGTGTTAGTGAACATGCAGGGGAGATAAAGATACCTGCTAAATACATCAAGTCATGTATTAACAATCTGCTTGCCGGACAAAGAATAGCTCATGCGCAGGAAGTCAGACACCCTACGCCTGGTAAAAACAGATTTGATTTCAAAGAGAAATCTGATTACAACTTTGATGAGCTGGAAAAAGCACTGGTAGATAATTAATATTCATCAGACGAAAGGAAGAGAGAAAATGAGGGTTATTACAGTAATCAACTTAAAGGGTGGCGTTGCAAAGACAACATCAGCAGTAAACATCAGTGACAAGCTGGCAAATGAGCATGGCAAAAAGGTCCTGATTATCGACAATGATAAACAGGGGAATGCGAGCAAGATGTTTGGACTTCACAATTATGACCATGAGGGAACGGCAGAGGTCATGGCGGACAGATATGTGGACATGCACAGAGTGATCCAGAAGACCTGTTATGAGAATATCGACATCATTACGGCAAATATGAATTTGCTGACCGCAAATCTTAAGGTCATGTTAGACCAGGCAAGACCGCAACAGACAAGATTTAAAAAGGCATTGCAACAGGTCGAGACGGAGTATGATTTCTGCGTGATTGATAATGCACCTGATATCAATGTTTCGACCATTAATGGTCTTGTGGCTGCTGATGATGTGCTGGTACCACTGACGATTGACGAATTTTCCATTGACGGTCTTGCGGAACTGAAGGAGCAGGTGGACAACACAAGAGAAGATCTCAACGAAAAACTGAATTTTCTTGGCTGCTTTGTTACCCAGTTTGAAAAGAGCAATGAAGCGGATGTACAGGGAGAAGATTATATTCGTGCACTTGGTTATCCGCTTTTTGAAACAAAAATACACAGAACACCGAAAATGAAGCAGAGCACCTTTGCCAGGGAACCTATTTCCATTTATTCACCAAGATGCAGGGCAAGCAGAGATTACAGCGAGCTGGTGAACGAATATCTTGAAAAGGTGTCCGATTCGGACACAGAAATGTAAGGGGGAATTGGCATGGGAAAGTTCAGCTTGAATGATATTTTGAACAATGCAAGTCTTGCGGAAGCAGGAGCAGTGAGAAAGGCAGATGAAAAAAGAGAAGTGATAGTTGAATTAGATTTATATGACCTTATTCCATCAGCAGGTAATTTCTATGATGTGTCAAAACTGAATGACTTGGTGGAGACCATTCCTGTTGTCGGAGTATTACAACCTTTACTGGTCAAGCCAGCGGAGGAAGAACCGGGTAAGTATGATATCATAGCCGGACACAGAAGATGGTCGGCATGTAAGTTTATCGTTGAAACTCTGGGGAAAGAAGCACATAGAAAGCTACCCTGTATCATCAAAGAAGGTGATGAGAGTGCAGAGGACAGCGATATCATTAACAGACTGACTTTGATTTTGTCAAACCGTTACAGGGATATTTCAGACTATGAAAAAATGACAGAAGTGATAGAACTGGAAAAGATTTTGGAGGAAGCAAAGGAAAGAGAATCAGTCAGGGATGTTCTGCATGGTATCATTCATGAAATGCAGAATGATGATAAAAAGATAAGGAGCAGAGATATCCTTGCCGCTTTTGCAGGCATCAGTTCTACACAGGTTGGCAGATATAAGGCAATTTATAACAATCTTTCTTTTGACCTGATGATGGCTTTTAAGAATAACCGCATCAATGTGTCGGTTGCTTATGAAGCATCGGGATTGTCTGAGAGCTATCAGGCAAAAGCTGTTGAGCTTCTGAGAGGTGATGGTCAACTGACTATAAATCATATTCAGGGACTAAAACAGAAAGAGAAGGAGAGCACGCCGATAAAAGGTCAGCAGATACTTCCGGAAGCAGCACCGCTTCAGCAAGAAACTGAGGTATACGGGAATACAGAGAAGCTTCCGGTTCCTATTTCGGTAAAGGCAACGGAAAAGACGGAGGAACAGCTCTATGATGAGGAGCAGAAAAAGATAGACAGAGAGACAAAAGAAAAACTGATGCAGATTCGTGAGGATGAGCAGTATGAAGCTCACAAACAGGAAGAGAAACGAAAAGAAGAACCTCAAACATATGAGTTGGATTTTTCCATCAGGGAATTTGGAATCATTTACTATGATGCACGTTCTTTTCTGATTTTGGTGGATAAAGGATATAAGAAGGACGATACAATCATCATGCACCGCATGACGAAGGGAGAAAGGGATACGTATCAGCTTGAAGCAAGGGTTAAGGAAGTCATAAAGGATTGTAGCGGACTAGAGGATAAGTATTGCATCCTTGTTTTAAAAGTTATTCGGAGATACAGCGGGGAGTGACAGAAACATGCACAGTGCTGTTTCAGCGACTGTGCATGTAGAATTGAGGAAGTATGCAGGAAAGAAAGTATTATGACATTTACGATATAGATGATAATGTGATTGCATCCCATTTGACCTGTGACGAGGTGCATGAAATGACTGGTATTGAAACGAGATGCATGAACATGTATGTGAGCAGGGGGATTGTCAAGGCAAGAAAGTGGAGACTTGATAATTCTTACGATGCGTCTCTGCTGAAGGAGTGGGACAGGACAGTCGGACGGTTCAAAAGAACCAGGAAGCCAAGGATGTTGCGTGGGTGGTGAGGAAGGATGAGATTATTGAATAATAGAGAAGATAAAACAAAACTAGAAGCAATAGATCAATTCAAAAAACGACTTGCAATTCCAGATTATAAAAGACAGATACCAGAGTATTATGAAGCTATGGAATTAGCAGTCAATGCACTTGAAAAGCAGATTGCTAAGCAGATCGTAACTAAAGTACAGAAAGAAGATTTGAAAGTTGGTCATGTGATATTTAAAGCAGGAACAAAGACATATTATTGTCCAGATTGCAATAAGGCTATAACGCTTTCTGATACATGTTGTAGATGTTGTGGACAAAAATTGAAGTTAGATTAAATAAGGATTTAGCTACCGACATTAATGTCGGGGGCAAATAAGTATTTTGCTAAATAACAGAAAGGAAAAATATGGATATAAGAGATACTAACAAATGCGGAAATTGCTTATATTACAATGGTTGTATGGGTGACGGATTGCAATTTTGTGATGAATTGGAAATCTATAGAATGGATGTTGATTTATCTTGCAATAGATATGAATATGCAGATAAATCTGTTAAAGAAGATGAATAAGGATTTGAGAGGTTAACTATATGAAAGATATAAGATACAAAGCAGTATGCCCATATTGTAAAAAAGACATCTATATATCAAAGTCTATTGGAATGAATATGGGGTTTGATTTTGGAAGAGGTACATGCTGTCATTGTGGGAATTCCATGGTATTAAAATATAATGGCAACAATGAAACGATTACAGCTAAAACGGTAATTGAATCAATTGATTTTTCGCAATTTGAACTGCCGATGGCGGTTGTTTACAAATCGCCAGCAGACTTTCCTGGTAAATATGTAATAAGGATTTGGGAAACACTTCCTGCTCTAAAAGCATCAAATTACATGTCAGTAGTAAAAAGTTATGAAGATTGTATAACAGAACTTAGCACAGCCGGATTCTTGGTTAAAATGACAAGAGAGGAAGCGGATGATCCATGCATCATAGAAACATGGCTTAGATAAATAAGGATTTGCGGCAGTACCCCAGTTGGTAGAGGGACGGATGCAGTATAAGACCATATGGCGACTGCATCTATGGTGTCGCTGATTCGAATTCAGCCTGCCGCACTTAACAGAAATTTTATTATATAGAGTTGGAGGAGGGAAATAATAAATATCATTTATCTAAGACGCAACAAATAACATGACCGAAAAGGGAGAAAGGTCAAACAGAAAAGGAGTTAAGTATGTATAAGGGTGAAGAAACGTGTAATGTTAAGTGTCCGTTCTTCATCAGACATTCGCAGTATGGTATCACCTGCGAGGGGGTTGTTGGTGATACTGAGACTACGAGCAAATTTGGAAGTGAAACAGAAAAGAAAAAGCATATGCAGGAACAGTGCAACGAATATCCAAATAAATGCAGTATCAGTATTTTGTTGGATTTGAAATATGCGTTATCTTAGGTGTCCGATTCGGACACCTTTTCTTTTTCCCAATAAGGGGGGAATTGGAAAAGCCGTTTTTGATATTCTTAAAACAAGGACAAGAAAGGAGCGATTTTATGGCAAAATCAAAACGAGGAAGACCAAAAAAGTGGACCAGTGCTACCAAAATGCAGAAAAAAATAGATGAGTATTTTGAAAAATGCGAAGGTGAAATTTATACAGATGAGAATGGTGAACCTATCTTCAATAAGTATGGACAGGTAATCTATTTAAACCGCAAACCGCCTACAATTACAGGGCTTGCAAGCTTTCTTGGTATAGAGAGCAGGAGCACGTTTCTGGCATACCAGGAAGACCCTGAATTTTCGTACACGATAACATGTGCAAAAACAAGGATTGAAGCCTACTTGGAAGAACGATTAATGGATAGGGACGGTCAGAGGGGTGCAGAATTCAATTTAAGATGCAATTATGGCTGGTCAGATAAAGGACAGGATAATGCAGGTGATACAGGCAATCAGGGAGTTATTTTGATTGCTCCTGTATTGCCGGAAAAGGAAGAGGAAAAAGATGAAAGCAGTGCTCAATAAAATCCGTTTGGATATGACAAAACCTAAAATAAGGACATCTGTGTCAATCTGTAAAGGAGATACCAATAGCAGACAAATATGTATTACTTTGGTTAGTAGTGGAGTTGTATATGAGATTCCGGATAATTCTATTGCAGTGCTCCTTGCGACTAAACCAGATGGTAAAAAAGTTTATAATGATTGCAGTATCAACGGGAATGAAATCATTTTTGATGTTACTACACAACTGATTGCATCTTCTGGGGATGTGGAGTGTCAGGTAGAATTGTCGGATGCGGAAGGGACTATACTTACAAGTCCTGCTTTTGTTATCAGAGTGTATGAAAAATTATTGGATAATTCAGTAATGGAATCCATCAATGAGTATAAAGCGTTGACTGCATTTTGTACCAATGCTGAAAACGCTGCTGTACGTGCAGAAAATAATGCAGAACAGATTGAGGAGCAGTTAAAGGCTACAGGAAAACTGCTTTCTGAAAAAGAGGAAGCTATAAATGTATTGGCTAATAAGACTGTACAAGCTTCCGGTAATGCAAACAGTTCTGCGGAAGATGCACAGAATTTTGCTGTTTCTGCAGGAGAATATGCATCTGAAGCAAAGGATTATGCAGAAAGACTGCAACTTGATGTAACACAGCTATCCAATTATGTTGCCAGTGCCCAGCAGAGTGCAGAAAATGCATCTGCTTATGCTGATGTGGCAATAAGTAATAAGACGGCATCAGATACAAGTGCATCAAACGCAGCTACCTCTGAAAGAAATGCCAAAGCTTCAGAAACGGCCGCAAAGCAATATGAAGAGTCCAGCAGTGAAAAGTTGAATTTATGCATTGACTATGCGGATGAAGCTTCTGAATATGCAGACAGGGCAAAAAACAGAGCATCAGAAGCAGGTGACTTTAGAGACCAGGCAGAGGAGTTTCAAAGTCAGACAGAAGCATTTGCGAATACTGCAAAAGGGTATATGGATGCAGCAGCATTATCAGCGACTAATGCTGCTAATAGTGCGACTGCATCTGCCAGCTCTGCCAATCAGGCACTCGAAACTAAGAATAGTGCTGTAAAAGATATTACAGAGACGAAAGAAAATTGTTTATCTGAACTGGAACAAAAGACAACTGATTTATTGAATAGTATACCGGATGATTACAGTCAAATGGCGGAAACTGTTAAGTATCATAATGATGCACTTACGGATTTAGATACAAGAGTTTCTAACAAGATGAATAGCATCTATACTTCCAATTTGGGAGAAAGTCATATTACTGACTGCCAAGAAGGAGACATTAGAAATCTGAAAATGGAAGGTAGGACAGAACAGAAACAGTATCAAGGTACAAATTTGGCTTGCATAAAATTTGGATATGAATGGAACCAAAATACGAGTAATATGCATAAAGGTATGAGTGTTTCAAAATACAGAGCTTGTACGGATATTATCGAAGTAAAAGATACAAAATCTTTTAGCGTGAAATTTACTTCAATAAATCCGAGAGCTATGTTAACTGTAGAATTTGACAGCGACGGAAATTTTCTCTATAGAAAATTAAATGTGTGTGGAAGTGAAACAATTTCGGGTACATATGAAACTAAATTTGTTTTGAGTGATAACACGAATTACTTTGCAGTTGTATTCTACAGTAATTCTGAGGATTCACCTACTGTAATGAATAATGAGACATTTTATGGTTTTCAAATAAATGAAGATGATTTAAGCGAATATGAGCCATATGTTGGTGGTATACCAAGTCCAAACCCAGACTATCCACAAGAGATTAAGAATGTTGAGCAGATTAATGTAAGAGTATTTGCAAAGAACGTATTGGAAGATAATTTATACAAATGTGTTTACAGTTTAGGCTATCCTAACATTTTGTCAGGCAAAATAATGTTACCATATACTCCATCGCTAGAAAATTTAGGTATTGGAAAAATAGTTAGATGTAAAAGGGGTGTAACGTATACATTTTCCGTAACGAATGCTAATCCCAATGCTTATATATGCATTAGTGAATACAAAAATATTTCTAATGCATATAACATTGAAAATAAAATAGGTGGTGTAAAAGGAGGAAAAGATTTTTTTGTTTCTTATACTGCTAATAGTGATGGAATTCTTCTATGTATGATAGGAGGAAAATGGTTAGATGGCAAAACTAACATTCATACTTGTACAGAATCAGAATTATTACAAGTAGAAGTGGGAAATATCGCTACAGAATATAAACCTCATGAAGAACAATCATTTACGATAACTCCACCTAACCCCATTAACGCAATCGGCAATTATATGGATATATGTGATGTAGAAAGTGGTGTGTGGAGATACGCATTAAAATCATTTACGGATAGTGATAAGACAGTTGATGTTGTTGCGAATGTGCAAAATTATGTATTGCCTATAGAAGTAACTGAGCCAATCAATGCCGATGATTTAGAAAAGCTACGGGCATTGAAGACCTATTACGGCAATACTAATATATTTATTACCGACCAGGACGGCAATGACATCACAACATGGTTTGATTATCATTTTAACTTAAAACCATATGTAGAGTATGTAAAAGAGCAGATTTCGGATAGCAAAGAGCTTATTTATGACATGCAGGCAAGACAGCTTGACGCAGAAGTAAGTAATGCATGGGCGTATATCAATGCAGTATATTCTGCATCAGTAGCAGATTTTTCATAAAGGGGGAATTATTACATGGATAATAGATTATTAAAAGCGATTAACCTGGTTAAACAGAAAGAGGGTATGACTGATGAGCTGGCATCTAAAATTGATACCCTATATGTATTTGGCAAAATAACTGATGATGAATATGCAGATATTACGATTAGTGAAGTAACAGAAGAAACTACAGAATCAGAAGAAAGTGAGATTTAGTATGAGCGCTAATTTAGTGAAAGCATATAAAAGAGTAATTAAGGCAGACGGCGGTATTACAGAAAGTACAAGACATAGAATGGATGTACAGTTTGCCATGGGTAAAATTACAGAAGAAGAGTATGCGGAATTGGAAGAATATGCAGAAACATTAAAACCGTAGGTAAAGATGATGATAAAGGGTATGTCCATATGAGGCATATCCTTTTTGATTTCAAATAGGGGGGAAATGAAATAACAATCCATATTAACATATCCTTTGAAAAGAGGATGAGAAATGAATACGATATGGAGTCCACAAGCAAGACAGGTTGCTTTTATGGAAAGACCGGAGTATGAAGCTCTTTATGGAGGAGCTGCAGGAGGGGGAAAGAGTGATGCGCTTGTGTGCGAGGCACTAAGACAGGTACACATTCCACACTATAAAGCAATTCTGTTTCGAAAGACATATAAGCAGCTTACAGAGCTGATAGAGAAAAGTGAGAATTATTATAAAAGAGCATATCCTAAAGCGAAATACAATGCATCAGCACACTGCTGGACATTTCCAAGTGGTGCAAAGATATATTTTGGAAATATGCAATCAGCCCAATACAAAACGGACTATCAGGGAAAAGCTTATGATTTTGTAGGATTTGACGAGCTTACCCACTTTACCTATGAAGAATACTCCTACATGTTTTCAAGAAACCGAGCTAATGGACCAGGTACAAGAGTATATATCAGAGCAACAACTAACCCGGGAAGTGTAGGACATGGTTGGGTAAAGGAAAGATTTATAACTGCAGCTCCACCTATGACACCAATATCAGAAATAGCTGAGATTATACAGCCGGATGGTTCCATCATTAAAATGAAACGTAAAAGAATATTTGTCCCTGCATCCGTATTTGATAATAAAGAACTGCTGACTAATAACCCGGAATATTTAGCATCTCTTGCAATGCTTCCGGAAGCTCAGAGAAATGCTTTATTGTATGGTGACTGGGATTCCTTTTCAGGACAGGTATTTACAGAATGGAAAAATGACCCTGCACACTATGATGACAGGAAATGGACACATGTTATAAATCCTTTCAGAATTCCAAAGTATTGGAGCATTTACAGAGGGTTCGACTGGGGCTTTTCCAAACCTTTTAGTGTGGGCTGGTATGCAGTTGATACGGATGGAAAGATATACAGAATCAGGGAATATTATGGGTGCTCAGGAACACCTAATACCGGTGTGAAGATACAGCCTGTAGAGATAGCTGCAAAGATACGGCAAATAGAGAATGAAGACCCAAACCTGAAAGGAAGAAACATTATAGGAATTGCTGACCCTGCCATTTTCGAAGAACAGAAAGGTGAGTCCATTGCAAGAATGATGGAAAAATCTCCCAATTTTATTTCCTGGCTTCCGGGAGACCACAGCCGTATACCGGGTAAGATGCAGTATCATTACAGACTTGCTTTTGATGAAGACGGTGAGACCATGTTTCAGGTATTCAATACCTGTAAACATTTTATCAGGACAATTCCAAACCTTGTATATGATGAAAAGGATGTGGAGGACATTGATACGGATGGAGAAGACCATATTTATGACGAATGCAGATATGTTCTGATGGAAAATCCGATCGCTCCGAGACAGAATACCAGAAAAGACATTGTTCGTGATGATCCGTTGGACTTATTTGATAAAAAAGGAAATTATAAATTCTTTAAAGTATAAGGAGAGTGACACACATGCCGGAAGTGATTACAAAAAAAGAGATTAGGGAAGCCACCAGCAGGATGAAAAAGTATAAAGAGGGAAAGACAAATCTGGAAAGAAGAATTATTGAAAATGAACAATGGTGGAAAATGCGTCATTTTCAAATAGATGAAAATGGTGAAAATAACAGCAAAAAATCAAAATCTGCATGGCTGTTCAATTCGATTGCAAATAAACATGCGGATGCTATGGACAATTATCCGGAGCCTTGTGTACTCCCTAGAAGCTTTGATGATGATGAAACTGCAAAACAGCTGTCGAGTGTTCTTCCTGTTATCCTGGAACAAAATCAGTATGAACAGGTGTATTCGGATACATGGTGGTACAAGTTAAAACAGGGAACAGGAGTAAAGGGTATCTTTTGGGATAAAACGAAGCTGAACGGACTTGGAGATATCACGATAGAAAGAGTGGATTTACTAAATCTGTTTTGGGAGCCGGGATGTAAGGATATACAGAAATCAAGAGATTTGTTCTGTGTGGAGCTGATTGATAATGACATATTAAAGCAACAGTATCCTGATGCAAATATCAGTGGAAATGGTGATGGAGAGGTAAGCAAATATATTTATGAAGACCATATAGATAAAACAAATAAATCGTTAGTCATAGACTGGTATTACAAGAAAACTGTTACTGATGAAAACGGAAGAACAGATACAAAGGTGCATTACGTGAAGTATGTAAATGACTACATCATTTATGCCAGTGAAAACGATATTGATTATGCCCAGAGAGGATATTATGACCATGGAAAGTATCCATTTGTATTTGATACTCTGTTTGTTGTAGAGGGAAGTCCTGCGGGATTTGGATATATAGATGTCATGAAAGACTGTCAGAAATATATAGATGAACTTGACTGGGCTATTTTGAAACATTCGAAGTCTGCATCCAAAAAGAGATGGCTGGTATCACAAAACTGTTCCATTAACGAGGACGAATTTGCAGATGAAACAAAGCCATTTGTACATGTTACAGGAAGTCTTACGGAAGATTATGTAAGAGAAATCACGTTAGACCCATTAGAAGCTACTGTGTCAAATCACAGGATTGCTAAGATTGATGAATTAAAAGAAACGAGCGGAAACAGAGATTTCTCACAGGGTTCTACATCAAGTGGCGTAACGGCTGCAAGTGCAATTTCAGCTTTAATGGAAGCAGGAAGCAAATTATCAAGGGATATGCTTAAAAGTGCTTACAGAGCATTTCAAGAAGAATGCTATCTTGTTATTGAGCTGATAAGGCAGTTTTATGATGAACCAAGGACATTCCGAATTACCGGAGAAATGGGAGTACAGGAATTCACAGCTTTTTCAAACAGTGGACTTGTACCACAGGCACAGGGTACAGATTTTGGACTTGATTTAGGCAGCAGGGTTCCCATTTTTGACATTAATGTCACCGCAAGCAAAAAGTCCACTTATTCTAAAATGGCGCAGAACGAACTGGCATTACAGTTCTATGGACTTGGCTTTTTTAATCCGGATAATGCAGATTCGACACTTGCATGTCTGGAAATGATGGACTTTGATGGAAAAGACAAAATCATGCAAAAGGTACAACAGAATGGAACCATGTACCAGCAAATGCAGATGATGGCGTCTCAGATTGCACAGCTTAGTCAGATTATATCATTAGACCATCCTGAAATGGCACAGCAGATGATGCCTGATATACAACAGGGGCAACAGCAACAACAGATGAGTGTACCAAAAGAAAAGACAGCAACAAAAGCGGATATCACAAAGGATGTTGCCAATAATATGGCTAATCCTGAATAAGAGGTAGGCTTATGGATGAAGAAAAAATTGTGTCCGATTCGGACACCGAAATGACAGAGGAAGAAATAAAAGAAGTGGAAGAACAACATTGTTTCCATGAATTTGAAACAATCAGAGGATTTAGAAGATGCAGAAAGTGCAGAATGGAGATAAGAAATGACTTGTATTAAAGTGAAGAATTCAGAGACCGATTTTTCCATGCAGATTATTGGACATGCAGGATATGCGGATAAAGGAAAAGATATTGTATGTGCAGGCATTTCCACACTTGCATTTACCTTTATCCAAATGCTGGACAGGTATTCAGACATGCTTACGCAGTATGAGTATGAAGCTTCGGATGGAGTCATGAAAATCAGCTTTACATACATAAATAAAAATTTTTTTGAACCAATTATATCTACGATATTGTGTGGTTTTTCAATGCTTTCAGACACTTACCCGGAAAATATTTCTCTGATTCTGACCAAATAGGGGGGAAATGAAAAAAGGGTAAATGTAATAATAAAGTGTAACCTCTCTTGATATAGATTTTGGGGAACGGTCAGATACTGTTCCCCACCCCTAACCCCTCAAGAAAGGATTACAGACACTTCGGACAGACGATGGGAGAGAATACATGAGAAAGATGATTTTACAGTTTTTTGCAGATGGTACCGGAGGTACTTCGGCAGCAGGAGCATCCGGAAATGATGCAGGAACACAGACGGGCGCAAATCAGTCCCAGGACGCCGCTGGGAGCAGGGCGAAAAAGAATCCATTAGCAAATGTTGTATATGGAAAGCAGAATGAGAATCCTGACGCCGGGGGTTCAGATGATGCAACTATTAACAGTGATACCAGTACAAAGACACCATTTGAAGAGCTTATCAAGGGTGAGTACAAGGAAGACTTTGACAAGTATTTTCAGGAACGGTTCAATGCCAGATTTAAGGCACAGAAGCAGGAACAGGATATCATTCGTTCACAGAATGAAGAAATGGGAAATATCATTGATATGCTGTCTGCTAAGTATGGTATTGATGCACATGATTCCAAAGCTTTACAGAAAGCTATCGAAGATGATAACTCATATTTTGAAAAAGAAGCGGAACAAAAAGGGATGACTGTGGAACAGCTTAAGAATTTCAGAAAAATGGAATTTGAAAACAGTAAGCTGGTCAGACAGATGCAGGAACATAAGCAGCAGGAAGAAATCAGAAGAAATATGGAAGAATGGGGAAGACAGGCAGAAGCAGTAAAAGCCATTTATCCTAATTTTGATTTCAGTGTGGAAACTCAAAATCCGGAATTCAGAGCACTTATCACAAGAAATGTTCCTGTTCAGACTGCTTATGAGGTAATCCACAAGGATGAAATCATTGGCGGTGCAATGCAGTATACTGCGCAACAGGTGGCACAGAAAGTCTCTAACAATATCAGGCAGCGTTCTAACAGGCCTGTGGAAAATGGCATGGCAGCAGGTAGTGGTATTACGACCAAGACAGATGTACGTTCTCTTACAAAGGCAGACAGGGAAGAAATTGCAAGAAGAGCGGCAAGAGGAGAACGGATTACTTTTTAAGGAGATTTCATGAAAAGATTGACAAAATTTGAAAAAATGAAATGGAATCTGCAGTTCTTTGCAGAACCAAATACGAACGTAACGACAGACAGTGGTCTTTCAGGAGAAATGAAGACCTATTATGAGGATACTCTTTTAGATGAGGCAGAGCCTAATCTCGTGCATGACCAGTTTGCAGACAAGTATCCGATTCCGAAAAATGGAGGTAAATCGATTGAATTTAGAAAATATGATTCACTTCCGAAAGCAACACAGCCTTTGACAGAAGGTGTTACACCGGATGGTAAAAAACTTTCCATGAGCACTGTTACAGCAGAGGTTGCACAGTATGGTGACTACATTGTTACTTCTGATATTTTGGATATGACAGCCATTGACAACAACGTGGTGCAGTCAACAAAGATTTTAGGAAGTCAGTCAGGACGTACGCTTGATACTGTTACAAGAGAAGTTCTTGCAGGTGGTACAAATGTCATGTATGCACCAAAGGTAGCATCAGGTGTAGAGACGGCTGTTACTTCAAGAAAGAATCTGGATGCAACAGCAGTGCTTAGTATGGACCTCATTTTTATGGCAGCGGCATTATTAAAAGGTCAGAATACACCATATGCGAAAGATGGTGGTTATGTTGCAATCATTCATCCATATGCGGCATATGATTTGATGCGTGATGAGGAATGGATTAGCGCAAGCAAGTATGCAGGCTCTACACAGTTATTCGAAGGAGAAATTGGTAAGATTGCAAATGTCAGATTTGTACAGAGTACGGAAGCTAAGATATGGAAAGACGCAACATGCCCGACAGGACTGGCAGTATTTAGCACATTAGTGTTGGGAGCTCATGCATATGCCACAACAGAAATTGAAGGTGGCGGATTACAGCATATCGTTAAGGCATTAGGATATGGAGATGACCCATTAAATCAGAGAGCATCTGTAGGCTGGAAAGCTACCAAGGTTGCCAAGAGACTTGTTGAACAGTACATGGTCCGAATTGAGTCATGTTCTGCTAAATGGTCTGCACTTGCAGAAGCTAACTAATATCGGAAAAGGAGTTTGCTATGAGTAAAGAGAAGAACATTACACCTGTAGACGGAACAACTACAGGTGTAAATGAAGATACAGCAGTAAAAACAGATGCTTCTGAGAAGGATGCAGAAATTAAAAGACTGATGGAGCAGCTTGAAAACGAGAAGAAGGCAAGAGAAAAGGCAGAGCAGGAAGCTTTTGAAGCTGGAAATGCGGCAATGAAGTTTAGAGCTGAGCTTGAGCAAAATAGAACAAAGGCGCAGACTACTCAGACAAATGATGTTATTCAGGATGCATCAGAGGAGCGTGTGAAGATTAAGCTCTTTAAGGATAACAAAGAATATAAGGATGATGTTGTTGTTGGTCTGAATGGAAAAATTTATCAGATTAAACGAGGCATCGAAGTGGAAGTACCTAAAGGAGTTGCAGAGATTCTTGCCAATTCACAGGCACAGGAAGAAAGAACTGCAGAGATGATCGAAATGCTTGTGGCAGAAACAGAAGCAAAAGAAAAAGAACTGAACAATTAGTACATGGAGAAGGGAAACGGCACAATATCCGTTCTTCCCTTCTTTTTTTGAGGTAGGAATATGACAATACAGAAAGTGATGGCAGAGGTTGAAAGCATCAGTCCTAATGCGATTGATGAAGGATTAAAGATTTCATGGCTGAACCAGATGGAAGAAACCATTTATAAAGAAGTCATTTGTACCCATGAAGGATATGAAGAAATTCATCCGAAACAGATTACCATGGAATCTGATTATGAACAGGAGCTTATTGCGGAAGACCCGTATTCAAAATTATATGTTTTCTATTTGCTGTCAAAAATTGATTTTATCAATCATGAGTGGGACAGCTATAACAATACGGCAGAAATGTTTAATCAGGCATATAAGGAATATAAGGCTTATTACAACAGAAATCATATGCCTGTTCAGAAAGTAAAGAGGTAGGGAATGAAATTAGTAAAGGTCAAACATAAAAACACCATGACAAAATCCATGCAGAATGTTTTTGCAGGATACAATCACAACCTGGTAATAGGAGATACACAGTTTTATGATATGCAGAATATGACAAGTGACAATTATCCGGTGATGAGTCCGAGGGAGGAAAGAGGAATCGTAGACAGACTGGATAATCCATTTGGACTGTTTGGGGGAGAAGCTCTTGCGTGGGTAGACGGAAATAAATTCTATTATGATGGAAATGAAATCTGTAACGTTTCGGAAACAGAAAAACAGTTTGTGCGAATTGGATCGTTGCTATGTATTTTCCCGGATAAGCTGATTTACAACACCCATACAAAAGAATTGGAGAGTATGGAAGTCGTAATAGAGAGCATTGGAGATACAAGATATACCTTATGCCAGTTAGATGGAAAGGAATACACCCCGTATGTGGGAGTGGATGAGCCGGAGTACGAAGAATATAGCTGTTGGCTGGACACGAGTCAGACACCTCATGTCCTGAAAGAATATGCAGATACATCAGCGCAGTGGATTGAAGTGGCTACGACCTATATCAAGATAGAAAATGAAGCAATTGATTATCAGTTTTCAGAGTATGATGCCGTAACGATTTCAGGGAGCGATATTAGTGAATTGAATACAGATAACATTGTGTATGGAACGGGAAAAGGGTACATCATTGTAGCGGGCATTATAGATGAAGTTATGACACAAAGGTCAGAAATCACAATGAAAAGAGTTGTACCTGATATGGATTTTGTAACTGAGCTTGATAACAGGATTTGGGGATGTTCTTCCAAAAATCATGAAATCTATGCATGTAAGTTAGGTGATCCAAAGAACTGGAGATGTTATATGGGAATCAGTTCAGATTCCTATGCGGCAACGATAGGTACAGAAGGTGACTTTACCGGAGCTACATCACATCTTGGAAATATTCTTTTCTTTAAAGAGAATGCGCTCATCAGAGTGTATGGTACAGCTCCGAGTAATTATCAGATTACCACCATTCATTGCAGAGGTGTGCAAAGAGGAAGTGAAAAGAGCCTTGTTACCATTAATCAGGTTTTATATTACAAATCAGTAAATGGTGTCTATGTATTTGATGGCTCGTATCCTACGTCTATTTCCACAGAACTGGGAAACGGATTGTATTTTGATGCATCAGCCGGATACTGCAAGGATAAATATTATATATGCATGCGAGATGCAGCTTATGAATACTATCTGTTCGTATATGACACGTTAAAAAGAATGTGGCATATAGAGGACAGACAGCAGATTAAGATGTTTGCCAATGTACAGGGTGGATTATATTTTGTGGATGAGTCTAACCGATTAATGATTGTAAATACAGATGCTTTGGAAAAAGCGTTATTCCCGGGTATTCCGGATGATGCTTATCAGTATCCGTCAGAGGAACTTTATCCGGGCATGAATTTTATCCACCAGAAAGAAGACAGCATCAGTTGGATGTGTGAAACAGGGGATATCGGATTGGATATCTCGGAAAATAAATATATCACCATGTTGCTAATCAGACTTGTTATTTGTGCAAAATCAAAGCTTACAATTTTGGTTCAGTACGATTCTTCTGATATATGGGAAGAACTGATTGAACTAAACAGTACGGACAAGAAGACATTGAATATTCCTTTAAGGATAAGGCGATGTGACCATTTAAGGTTGCAGTTTAAAGGGCAGGGCAAGAGTTTGATTTATTCCATTACAAAGACTATAGAGCAAGGAAGTGAAAGCAATGATTAATATGCCACCTGTTCAGAATCAGGATAATCTTTCCACACAGGAACAACTAAAGAATTTGAGAACATACCTGTATCAGCTTGCACAGGACATACAGAGAGAACTCATTCAATTAGAACAGAAAATAGAAGAAAGGAAATGAGTATGGCTACTACAAAGAAAGACAAACTTACAGAAGGAATTTCACTACCTGGAACAAGTCAGTATTATCAGAGGACTAATACCAATCCATCCAGTTCATCGCAGGCAAGCCAGGCATTGGGAAATGTGATTAATAATGCTCCGGGACAGTATGAAGCAAGCGAAACGGTATCAGATGCTTATTCACAGTTGCAGAACACCCTGCAAAATAAACCGGGAGAATACCAGTCCAAGTACAATGATAAGATACAGGGACTTTTGGATAATATCCTTACACAGAAAGATTTTTCCTATGATTTCAATTCTGACAAGCTGTATCAGAATTACAAAAACCAGTATATGCAGCAGGGAAAACAGGCAATGCTTGATACGCAGGCGGCAGCTACTGCCAATACAGGTGGATTTGGTTCTTCCTATGCGGAAAGTGTAGGAAGTCAGGCATATCAGCAATATCTGACACAACTCAATGATAAAATACCGGAGCTGTATCAGCTTGCATTACAGAAGTATCAGATGGATACGGATAAAATGTATAACCAGTTATCAGCAGTAAGCGGTCAGGAAGACAGAGAGTATGGACAGTATCGGGATAGTGTTTCTGACTGGCAGAATGACAGAAATTATGGATTAAACCAGTATAACACCATGTATAACCAGGACTATGGAGCATACAGAGACCAGGTATCTGATTATTATAATGACAGAGATTTTTATGCAAGCCAGCAGAATAATCTATGGAACCAGGAACAGCAGGAAAAGGAATTTGCTTATCAGCAGGAACGTGATGCGGTATCAGACAGCAAATGGCAGCAGAGCTTTGATTATCAGAAAAACAGGGATAATGTATCAGACAGCCAGTGGCAGCAGAGCTTTGACTACCAGAAGGACAGGGATGGCGTATCGGACAGTCAGTGGCAGCAGAGCTTTGACTACCAGAAGGACAGGGACAATGTATCAGACAGCCAGTGGCAGCAGAATTTTGATTATCAGAAAAACAGGGATGCGGTTTCTGATGCACAATGGGAAAGACAATTTGCACTAAACAGCCGGAAGTCTTCTTCAACAAGTTCATCCACAAAGAAGCTTTCTTCTGAAATTAAGGAAAACATTCAGGCTATGGAAGGTGATGAACTGGATGAATACATGGGAACACTTGTAGAAGCAGGATATAGTATGGATGATTTATATGATTATCTGTTGCAGATTAACAAAGACATTACCGGAAGTTCCTCATCCGGGAAAAAGGTAGTGCTTCCGTCTAAACAGGAACTATATAATATGTATCTTCAACTGAAATAACGAAAGGAAAAAATAAATGAGATTTTCAGAATACATGAGACAAAGAGAGGAAGAGGAAGAGAAGCAGGGAGGTCATAAGTTCTCTGATTATCTGCGGGCAAACAGACCGGAATATTATGAAACCATGCAACAGAAAAAGCAGCAGAAAGCAAATGACTATCTGAACAGGGTGAACAGCAGTGTGCAGGCATCCAACATGAAGCTTGCTTCAACAGATGGTTACATCAGTAAGAACAAAGATACCTACCTTGAAAATGCGAGTGAGCAGGCAAAAGCCAATAAAGCATCTTATGAACCATATAGGGAAAGCACGCTTTCTTTAATGAAGGAAGCGTGGCAGACTGATATAGATACTGACACCCGGGAAAAGGCATTAGATATTATGCGTAATCAGCTTAGAAATTATCAGATTGCAGGAAAGAAAGAAGATGCTTTTGCAGAGTATATGCAGCAGTTTCCGGACAAGGAACATTTTGATAGGGCAAAGGAAAATGAAAAGAATCAGGCTTCTTATGCTACCATGGACAGGAAACAGCTTGAAGATAGGATTGCACAAAACAAGAATAAAATAAAAGCTATCAAAAGAGAACATATGCAGGGAGTTTATGGAGATGCCAAAGACCAGATAGATGCTTTGCGTGTGGAAAACAGCGAACTGAGCTCAAGACTTTCCCAGGAAAAATCAAGACTTTTTCAGAAAAATAAGAGTGATGCACTAAGATCATTGACTCCGGAGGTTTCTGAAATTCTTGAAAAATATTATGAAGCTGATAATGCATCTAAAGCTTTGCAGTTTAATCCTAAAGCTACCTATACAGCAAGAATGGCAGCACAGAAATTAACTTTAAATGCATTAAAGGAACAAGGCATTGATGAACAGGAATTTGAAAAGCTGTATGAATATTATAAGTTTAACAGGGATGAAGAAAATACAAAGAAAATGGAGGATGCCATTGATACAACCTATCAGGTTTTAAGTCCAAGGGATAAACTAGGTGGTACTATATTTACAAACTTAACCACTCCATTAAGAGGTGTGCTTGCAATCCCGGAAAATGTACGTTCCTTAACCTATCAGGATAAAAATGCACCTGTTAATACAAATTCTCTGGAATATGCACTGACAAATGCAACAGACAGCATCAGAGAAAATGCATCAGATGAAATCAGAAGCAAATATGGTAATACGGCAGACTTTTTGTTTCAGACAGGAATGAGTATTGCTGATATGGCTGCTACGTTACCTCTTGATGCTGTTATGCCGGGAACCTCTTTGGCTGTTATGGGAAGTAACGCTGCAACAGAAGCATCCAAGGAAGCAACATTACGTGGACTGGATAAGAAGCACGCACTTCTTACCGGAACCTGTGCAGGTATTGCAGAAGTGGTATTTGAAAAGCTTTCCCTGGACCATTTTTGGAACATTGCCAAAAAGCAGGGAAAAGCAGCAACAAGAAATGCATTTATGAATGTGATAACACAGGCAGGAATTGAAGGTAGTGAAGAAGTTGCAACAGACCTGGCAAATGCGTTTACGGATAATCTTATCAACAATGGTTTGTCTGAATACTACCAGAATATGAACAATTATTACATGAGTGGTATGTCTACCTCAGAAGCACGCAAGAGGGCTGACATTGATTATGCAAAACAGCTTGGACTTTCCTTTCTTGGTGGTGCGATTTCGGGTGGCATTTTTGGTGGAGTTGGAACGGCTAAAACCATTGAAGCAGGAAAAAACAGTGATATCAGCATGGAAACTATGTCAGAAATATCAGAAGGCTTGGATTTGGACAGGGATAATTACGATTCGGAGGAAGATTACAACAAAGTCTTGGAAGCAAAAAAACTGTCAGATGAACTGACCAAAAATGGAAAGGTTTCTGCGTTTGAAAAAGGCTTGTATGAGCAGGCAATCAATAATCTTACAACGATTAAACCAGCCAAAGAAGAGCCCCTGTTAAATATCACAGAAAACGATTCTAATGAGTTAAGAAAAATAAAGGAACTTGCAGTCACACTCGATAATGAAACGGTTGCTAAAGCCTTTGTAAGCGATTATAGAGAGGGATATCCGGTAGATATTTACACAAGAGCTTTCAACAATTTTTATAAATCAGCAATGATAGATATGCCTTTTGATAAAGTAATGGAAGCAAATGAAATGATATCCTCTGTAATTCATAAAAATACTCTGTATGAAATTTATACCATGGGTATGAACCAGGCTAAAATTCTGCATGAAGCAAACGTGAATAAGGAGCAGATAGAAGCTGTACAGCAGATGGCTAAGATGGTTGGAGTAAAAGTAGAGTTTACGGATAAGCTTTCCGGTGCAAATGGAATGCTCAAAAATAACGTAATTCATATTTCCAACCAGTCGAATCATCCGGCTATGGTGGTATTTTCTCATGAGCTGACCCATTCCTTAAAAACTACGGCAGCAGAGGACTATCATCAGTATGAGGATTTTGTGATTGATTACCTGAAGAACAATCAGCCACAACAGTACCGGAAGATTTACGACAGCATTAAAAGTGTATATAAAACAGCAGATGAGTCGCTGATCAGAGAAGAGATAGCTGCCAATGCATCAGAAACATTTATGACAGATGCATCATTTGTTGAAAATTTTGCAACAAAGAATCCATCATTGGCACAGCGCATTTATGATTTCTTTGAACAGTTTATTGAAAAGCTTAAAAAACTGTATCAGAACTACAGAGCTACCAGCAAAACAGGAAAAGCTCTTGCAGAAGATATCAATGCATATGAAACAGCAAGGGATTTGTGGTATAAGGCTGTGAAAACTTCCGCACAGAAACAGGATGCTGAAAATGTGTCCGAATCGGACACAGAGAATAATGAGAATATGCCATACAATAAATTTTCAATAAAAGAGAGTTCTGATGGTGATGTATTTATTAGCATTGAAGATAGTAAAGACTTCTTCAAATTGCAATCTTATAGTAAGCAGGAATTAAAAAATTGGGAAACGAGTAAAAAAATAATTGTATATCAGAACCCTTCCCAGTTTAATACTTTTTTGGAAGATGCGTTGCAACACAGAATCCCTGCACAAAAAATGTATTTTGGGAAAATGAATAATATAATATCAGATTATATTAAAAAAGCGTTCAATCTAG
>CAMBAN010000008.1 GCA_945864145.1 uncultured Lachnospiraceae bacterium
AGAGAGACTTGGGCAGGAAGATATCCATATGGTATGCTACAACTTCATGCCTGTATTTGACTGGACAAGAACAGAGCTTGCAAGAAAAAGACCGGATGGTTCTACGGTACTTGCCTACACACAGGAAGCAGTAGATGCTTTAGTACCTGAGAAAATGTTTGAGTCTATTTCAGGTGATATGAATGGTACTGTTATGCCGGGCTGGGAACCAGAGAGAATGGCGCATGTAAAAGAGCTGTTTGAGGCATATAAGGATGTAGATGATGAAAAACTTTTTGAAAATTTGAAATACTTTTTGGAAAGAATCATGCCAACCTGTGATAAGTACAATATTAATATGGCCATTCACCCGGATGACCCGGCATGGAGTGTATTTGGACTTCCAAGAATCATCATCAACAAGGAAAACATCCTTCGCATGATGAAGATGGTAGATAACCCACACAATGGTGTTACTTTCTGCTCCGGTTCTTATGGAACGAACCTGGAAAATGATTTGCCTGATATGATTCGTTCCTTGAAGGGAAGAATTCATTTTGCACATGTAAGAAACTTAAAGTTCAATACACCTACTGATTTCGAAGAAGCAGCACACTTATCCAGCGATGGAAGCTTTGACATGTATGAAATCATGAAGGCTTTATATGACATTGGATTTGATGGACCAATCAGACCAGACCACGGACGTATGATTTGGGGTGAGGTCGCAATGCCTGGCTATGGTTTATATGACAGAGCTTTGGGAGCAACTTACCTTAACGGACTTTGGGAAGCAATCGTAAAGAGCAACAAATAAGAGAGAGGTGCAGAACGTGGAATTAACAAATAAAGGTGTATATGGAAATAGAGAAGCCTGGGAAAAGGCAGGATATCAGGTGCCGACCTTTGACTATGAAAAGGTAAAGGCAGCAACCAGGGAAAATCCAACATGGATTCATTTTGGAGCAGGAAATATTTTCCGTGCTTTTCAGGCAAATGTATGTCAGGAGCTTTTAAACGCAGGAAAGCTGGAAACAGGCTTGATTGCAGCAGAGGGTTTTGACTATGAAATTATTTAAAAAATGTATAAGCCACATGACAACTTAGGCATACTTGTAACATTAAAGGCAGATGGGAATATAGAAAAAACAGTAGTTGGCAGTATCATGGAGTCTTTAACAGTAGACTATGATAATGCAGCAGACCTTGCAAGATTAAAGGAAATTTTTAGAAATCCAAGTCTGCAGATGGTAAGCTTTACCATTACGGAAAAGGGCTATAGTCTGGTAAATGGTAAGGGAGAGCAGCTTCCGGCAGTCACTGAAGATATGGAAAAAGGTGCTGAAAAGCCTACCAGTTACATTGGAAAAGTGGCAGCGCTTTTATATGAGAGATACAAGGCTGGTAAACTTCCTGTTGCAATGGTCAGTATGGACAACTGCTCTCATAACGGAGATAAGCTCTATGCAGCCATCCATGCATTTGCAAAAACATGGGAGGAAAAGGGCTTAGTGGAAAAAGGCTTTTTAGCTTATGTGGAAGATAAAAATCAGGTAAGCTTCCCATGGAGCATGATTGATAAAATTACACCAAGACCGGATGCTTCTGTGGAACAGATTTTGGAAAAGGACAATATTGAAGGCTTAGATCCGGTTATTACAAGCAAAAACACCTATGTGGCTCCATTTGTAAATGCAGAAGAATGTCAGTATCTGGTTATTGAGGATGCTTTTCCAAACGGAAAGCCTGCATTAGAGCCGGCTGGTATTATTTATACGACAAAGGATACCGTAGACCGTGTAGAGAAAATGAAGGTTTGCACCTGTTTAAATCCTTTGCATACAACACTTGCGGTATTTGGCTGCTTACTTGGCTATGATTTGATTTCTAAGGAAATGAGCAATCCGACTTTAAAGAAATTAGTGGAAATTATCGGTTATGAAGAGGGACTTCCTGTTGTGGTAAATCCCGGTGTTATTGACCCTAAGAAATTCATTGATGAGGTAGTCAATATCAGAATTCCGAATCCATTTATGCCTGATACACCGCAGAGAATTGCTACGGACACTTCACAAAAGCTTGGTATTCGTTTTGGTGAGACTATCAAGGCTTACGATAAGGCAGAAAACCTTTCTGTATCTGATTTAAAGAGAATTCCGCTGGTATTTGCAGGTTGGTTGAGATATTTAATGGGCGTGAATGATAAAGGTGAGGCATTTGAATTAAGTGCTGACCCGTTATTAGATACCGTATGTCCTCATGTTGCAGGCTTAAAGCTTGGCGACACAGACGTTCATGAGGCAGTAGCACCGATTCTTGGCAATGCGCAGATTTTTGGCGTTGACTTATATGAGGCAGGGCTTGGAGAATTGGTAGAAAGCTACTTTGTTGAAATGCTCGCAGGAAAGGGCGCTATCGAGGCAACCTTGAAGAAATATGTCGGATAGAACTTGAAAGTATACATGTATTCGTGTAAACTAAATGAAGTAAAGTAATACGAAAGGAAAGGTTTACAAATGAAGAAAGAAAATGTATGGCTTTCTTATTCTGAGGAACAGAAGGAAGAACTAAAAAAGGTTTGTGACTTATATAAAAAGTGCCTGGACGAAGGCAAAACAGAAAGAGAATGTGTAGAAGTTACAGTAAAGCTTGCAAAAGAGCATGGTTATCAGGATCTTGCTGATATTATGAAAGAGAACAAGAGTGTAAAGGCCGGAGATAAGGTGTATGCAGTTAATATGAAGAAAATGATTGCATTATTCCAGATTGGTACGAAGCCAATTTCTACCGGTATGAATATCCTTGGTGCCCATATCGACTCTCCAAGAATTGATGTAAAACAGAATCCACTCTATGAACAGGATGGCTTTGCTTATTTAGACACTCACTATTATGGTGGTATCAAAAAATATCAATGGACAGCAACACCGCTTGCTATCCATGGAACAGTGGCAAAAAAAGATGGCTCTGTGGTAACTGTCAGCATTGGTGAAAAGGAAGATGACCCGATTTTTGTGATTACTGATTTACTGGTACATCTTTCTCAGGAGCAGATGGCAAAAAAAGCGACTGATGTTGTAACAGGTGAAAACTTAGATCTTTTAATCGGTAATACACCAATAGAAAAGGCTGAGGATGTAGAAAAAGAAGAAAAGGAAGCAATCAAAGCAAATGTGTTAAAGCTCCTTAAAGAACAGTATGGTATGGATGAGGAGGATTTCTTATCAGCTGAGTTAGAAATCGTTCCTTCCGGAAAAGCAAGAGATTGTGGCTTTGACAGAAGCATGATTTTAGCCTATGGACAGGATGACAGAATCTGTGCATTTACTTCTCTCTTTGCTATGTTTGAGGAAAAGGCAACAGACCACACCTTATGCTGCTTATTGGTAGATAAGGAAGAAATCGGAAGTGTGGGTGCGACCGGTATGCAGTCAGCTTTCTTTGAGAACACAGTAGCTGAGTTGCTTGCTATGACAGAGGGAGAGTCTCCATTACTTTTAAGAAGAGCCTTAGCAAATTCCATGATGCTTTCTTCTGATGTAAGTGCAGCCTATGACCCACTTTATGCAAGTGCTTTTGAAAAGAAAAATTCAGCTTTCTTAGGAAAGGGTGTAACCTTTAATAAGTATACAGGTTCACGTGGAAAGAGTGGTTCCAACGATGCAAATGCAGAGTACATTGCTTCTCTTAGAAAAGTAATGGATGAAGCGGAGGTATCTTATCAATTCTGTGAGCTTGGTAAAGTAGATGTAGGCGGTGGTGGAACTATTGCATACATCATGGCAAAATACGGCATGAATGTTATCGACAGTGGTGTTGCTGTTTTAAATATGCATGCACCATACGAAGTCAGCAGTAAGGTTGATGTTTACGAAGCAGTTCGTGGATATCGTGCATTCTTACGTTGGAACTTCTAAGGATAAAAGAATAGGACAGTGAAAAGGAGAGAGTATCACTTGGCGTTGCCTAAGATACTCTCTCCATTTTTTATTTTTTGATATATTTTTCTGTAAATTCATCATAGGAACAAGGTTTACCCCAATAATAGCCCTGTAAGATATCCGGTTCTAAAATTTGAACACGATTAAGCTCTTGCTCGGTTTCAATTCCTTCGATACAGAGCCTGATATTTAGCGTATGCACCATATGACTGATAAGTGAGAGCATATGGAAGATATATTCATTTTCCATAGCATGGACCGTCAGCGAACGGTCGATTTTAATGATATTTGGTCTGATATCATCAATGTATTCAAAATTGGAATAGCCTGTTCCAAAATCGTCAAGAGCAAGATTGATTCCTTTTAATTTCAATTTTTTCCACATTTTTTTTACTAGAACATCAGAATGAATACGACCACTTTCTGTCAGTTCAATTGTTACCTGTTCCGGTTTAATGTCATATTGGGAAACAGAACTAATGATTTCACTGATAATATTGCTTTTGGCGATCTGGATATAAGATACATTGATGCCAATGCGAAAACCAGGATATACTTTACTGATTTCCTGACAAAGATATAAGGAGCGGTGAAGCACCCATTTTCCTACCGGCAGAATGAGACCGGAATCCTCTAAAATGGGAACAAATTCAAAAGGTGAAATCATACCAAATTCAGGGGTAGAGAAGCGAAGCAATGCTTCAGCGGCCGTTATTCTCTTTTCGAAAACATTGTAAATAGGCTGCAGGTATACTTCAAATCCTTCAAAATTGTGGTTAACAGCTTGTCTTAAAGCTTTGCTGATATTTCTTCTACGAATGAATTTGTCATAGGTTTCCTGTTCAAAAACATAAGAATGATTTTTGCCAATACGTTTCGCTTCACTTAGGGCAAAATCAGAAAGCTTTAAATAATCCGCCAGAGTATAATAGTCATCGCTTGTAAAAGGTAAAATACCGGCAGATATGGTAAAGACAGCTTCATAGTGATTTTCTTCAATAAAGCAATCAATTTTACTTCTGATATCCTTGTACTGCTCAAGAGCATCACTATAGGGAGTTCCATTGGTATCAATGATGATAAATTCATCACCGATTAAACGATAAAGCTGCTGGTTTGGGTGAAGACATTCGCTGATACAATTTGCTGTTTTTTTAATAACCATATCACCATAGTCTGTTCCAAGCTTTTCGTTTATTTCTTTAAAGTCATCAATTCCAAGTCTTAATAAATAGCCATTTGTTGGTTTGCCTGTATAGGAATGAAACATTTCCTGAATCGTAGCGATACTTAGTAAGCCACTGATATTATCAGCCTTTTGCACAGAGCCAATATCATTGATACAGCCTACTAAAAGAAGATGATTGCTTTCACTGTCTTTATAAATACATCCACGACAGTTAATCCAGACAGGATTACCATTTAAATCTAACCAGCGGTATTGCATATTATGCGAAAACGTTGGGTCATGATAAACTTTTTCCAAATCCTCCATGACAAGCTCATAATCTTCCGGATGTATAAATTTTTTATGTTCCTCTCTCACATGATGAAAATGGTTGGAGGACATACGAAAGTGTTCGCAGGCCTTTTGGGCAATATGGTAAACATCATTATCATAATCATAAACATAAAGATAATCATCCATACAGGATTGTATGGTATCAATAAAACCACAGATTCTTGAAAAGGAAGTAATTGATTCCATAGCTTCGTCATTGCCTTTCAAATATTATATTTTTTATTTTTTAATCGGTTTTCAAATTCATCAACGGAAAGTGGTTTGTCAAACAGATAACCTTGAATAATCGGTTTTCCATATTTTCTTAAAAATTGTAATTGTTCTACTGTTTCGACACCCTCACAGACAACTTCCATGCCAAGTGCCTCAACCATATTCATGATAGAACCAACAACAATAATCTCAGCCTTTTTGGCATTGTGAATATTCTGAATAAAAGAACGGTCCAACTTTACGACATTGATAGGCAAATCCTTTAACAGGTTTAAAGAAGAGTAGCCTGTACCAAAATCATCAATGGAAGTCATAATGCCAAGGTTTTTCATATCTGATATAAAGTGAACCAAAGAATTAAAATCGTCATAGGCAGATGACTCTGTCAATTCGATTTCAATATATTCAGGGGCAATGCAGTAACGATTTAATACTGTCATAATGTCATTGGCAAGTCTGCTGTTGTGTAAATGTGCCTTGGAAAAGTTGACAGAGACACGAACAGGTGTAAGCCCATTATTTAGCCAGTGCTGTATATCTTGACATACATGCTCTAGCATATAAAAATCCAGCATACAAATAGAGCTGCTTTGCTCTAATAAAGGTACAAATTCATTTGGTGGTATTATCTGACCGTCATGTATCCAACGGACTAAAGCTTCACAACCACAAAGTAACTGCTCATCAGAGGAAACCTTTGGCTGATAGTATACTAAAAATTCATTATTTTCCAACGCACTTGGAAAGACCTCCAAAATGGTTTGCACTCTGATAGATTTTTCAATCATTTCGTCACGAAACCAGATATGGTCATGGTGTTTAGAACGTTTTGCAATAGAAAGCGCAAGGGATGCATTGTTTACCACTTGAAAAATGGTATCAGCGGATTTTGCAGGGTATATACCAATTTTTGAAGCTAAATCGATAGACTGTACGGAATTTTCCAAAAGAATATTTACGCGAATGGTTGCCAGATAACGTAATAATTCTTCTAATCTATCATTTTTAACCAGAATGGCAAAGTTATCACCACCTGGTCTTGTTACCAGTTCATCTTCATGTAAAAAGTTCTGCAAACGGGCTGCATATTTTCGAAGGGCTTCATCACCGGCAAGATTTCCAAAATTTTGATTAACAGATCGGAAATTTTTCAGATTAATGAATAGCCCGGTATACTCTTGAATAGTTTTCTGCATTACCAAAGCGTGTCCACTTCTAAAAAAGGCGTTCGTATTTAAAAGACCTGTCAATAGGTCATGAGTAGATACCTTTTCAGTCATAGCCATGAGACGGCAACGACTACTTAACAGAAAAAGGTATTTGTGGAGAATATGTATATTCTTTTTTTGAAGTTCATCCCATACGGTATCTTTTGCAGCATAAGAAGTCAGACTAAGAGAACTAATATCACCTTCATAGGAAAAGTCATCATGTATCGTCTGGTCAGTATAGCCTTCTGCATTGCAAAATAAGGTAAAATAGTCTTTTTTTCCTTTAGGCTCATAGATGCCGGGAGAAATAGCTGCTTCATATTCCAATTTTCCCAGTGACAACTCATCTGCAATTATGGCGATATTTTGGGACATAATCGAAACAAGCTCATCTGGGGATGTAGTCTGTATAGGCAGTTCTTGTAGAAAATCTAAAAAATGCTCACTAAATATCTGCATTCTTCCCTCCAATAATGAAATATACTTGCGTAGTACATTATAGCATAAAACTGAAAAATAATGTGGAAAAAAAAGAGAAAAATACACTTTTTGTAATAAAATAAGAATGAACGCACAGTTGAAACGAAAATATGGTATAATAAAGCCGTATCGTTTGAATTTTTTGAGAATTAATGGGGATAATATATGGAAAATGTATATAGAATATTAGATTTTGCAGGTGTGCTCATTTCTGTTGTATGCTGTTATAGTGTATTAAGGGAAAATGAATCGAAAAATCAGAAATATCTATTAATGACCTTTATCTGTGGACTTTTGATTACCATTGGAGATATGTTTGAATTTACTGCAAAAACACCAGATGCTGCCATGGTAGGAATTAAAATCGCCTATATTGGCAAATGTTTTATTATGCTGTTTGCACTTCAGTTTGCAACAGGTTTTTGCCGTATCAGATTTTCAAAGAATATTATTAATTTCATGTTGGTGTTGGATGTTCTTATCATTAACATTATCATGACGTGTGAGCATCATACCTTATATTACAGTGCCATTTCTTATAAAGTAATTGAATCTTCCAACAGGGTTTGTATGATTTTTGAAAGAGGTCCGTTTTATTTTATATGGCTTGCAGAGTTCTTTTTTGGTGTATTCTGGTTTGCCTTTATGGCTATTTATGAAAGCATTCACAGCAGAAAAACTTCTAAAAATGCCCGTATCAGGATGGCACTAATTGTAATGTCTACAATAGCTGCTGTTATGATTGGATATTTTCTACAATTAACGAATTTTTTTGCTGATTTTGATCCGACTACCTTGGGAGTTGTTTATGCAGAAATTATCATTTTAGTAGATGTGAAGCTGTATGGACTCTTAGATACCATGCAGGCAGCACAGGAGAGAATCTTACAGGATTCCAGGGATGGCATTTTAATTGCTGACAGCCAGAAAAAATATATCATCTATGCCAATAGTGTAGCAAAAGAGTTTTTTCCGGAGCTTGCAAATGAACATGATACGACAATTGCAAACCGTATTTTTAATAGCGAGGAGAAAGTATTAGAAAGAAATGGTAAGCACTTTGAAATTCGAATTTCACCTTTGACAGAAAAAGATGAGACGTTAGGTTATGTGGGCTGGATTTTTGATATGAGTTTCATTGATCAGTACACCAATGAAATGATTAAGCTAAAAGAAGCTTCCGAACAAGCCAATATAGCAAAGACAAATTTTTTGGCACATATGTCCCATGAAATCAGGACACCAATGAACTCTATCGTTGGATTTTCCGAGCTTGCCCTTCGCACGGAGGAAAGCTATCTGGTAAAGGGATATTTAAAGAATATCAAAGATTCTGCGAGAACATTGCTTTATCTGATTAATGAGATTTTGGATATCTCCAAGATTGAAACAGGAAAAATGGAAATTACTGCTGTAACCTATCATATAGAAGATGTGATTACAGAGCTTAGAAATATGCTGGAAACACAGGTAAATAAGACTGGTATCATGATTAAACTACAGGTGGATGAGGATATTCCAAAATATCTGGTAGGAGACCGTGTAAAAATACAGGAAATCTTGACGAATCTGATGAACAATGGACTGAAATATACCAGAGAAGGTAGTGTATCATTACGTGTGTATGTTAAGGAAGAAACGGAAAAGGCAGTCCTGCTGCATATAGAAGTAGAGGATACCGGGATTGGCATTGAGGAAAAGAATTTCCCTTATGTATTTGGAAAATTTCAGAAATTTGATGAGAAGAAAAATTATGGGGTAGAAGGCTCCGGGCTTGGACTTTCCATTGTAAAAAGCTTTGTAGAAATGATGGATGGTACCATTACCTTTGAAAGTGTATATGGAAAAGGTACAAAATTTGTGATTGAACTTTGGCAAGGAATCGGTAAAGGACCTAAGCAACCCAAAAAGAATAAAGTTGACACGAATGTCAGAATAAAGCATGGCAAGGTGTTGATTGTAGATGATAATGAACTAAACTGTGAAGTGGCGAAGGGTATTTTAGAATGTCTGCATATAGAGTCGACCATTAGCTATTCCGGTATGGATTGCTTAACCAGACTTGAGTCTAATGAAAAATATGATATGATTTTAATGGATCATATGATGCCTGACATGGATGGCGTAGAAACTTTACATGCAGTCAGGGCATTAGGAGGTCAATGTGCAGAACTGCCGATTGTTCTTTTAACTGCAAATGTGGTTAGTGGTGTCAAAGAATCTATGTTAAAGGAAGGATTTGATGGGTTCCTCTCTAAACCTATTGATATAGAAGAACTGACAGAGACTTTGGCAAAATTTTTAGGTACAGAGGAATAGAGTGTGAAAAAAGGTAAGGTTATGGAAATGAAGATTGTTGTAGGGAAAAAAACACCTTGTACAAAGCTTCCAATTGGTGGAAAAGACCAGCTGGGAAATAGCTATGAAGTGAATAATAAATATATGATGAAAAATGGAACACCTGTCTTGCCCATCATGGGAGAATTTCATTTTTCCAGATGGATGCCGGAGGAATGGGAAGAGGCACTTTTAAAAATGCGTGCAGGTGGTGTGGAGATAGTAGCGACCTATGTTTTTTGGATTCATCATGAAGAAAAGAAAGATGAGTGGGATTTTACCGGTTGTAGGGATATCAGAGCTTTTTTACAGGTATGTCAGAAAATACAGATGCCTGTATGGCTGCGTATCGGACCATGGGCACATGGAGAATGCAGAAATGGTGGATTTCCTGATTGGCTGGTAGAGGAACTTGGAAATAATGGACTTTTCTTTACGAGAGACGAAGAGTCAGCACATGAGGCAAGAACAAATGATGAACTGTATATGACATATGTAAAAAATTTCTGGTCACATCTTTCAGAACAAACAAAAGGGATGATGTGTAAGGATGGAGGTCCGGTACTGGGCATCCAGTTAGAAAATGAATATTGTCATGCAGGTGGTCCACGCGAACTATCTAAAGGAATTGCGCATATGAAGACATTAAAGGAGCTTGCTGCCACGTTTGACTTTGTTGTGCCATACTATACAACGACGGGCTGGGGAGGGGCAGTTGTCTTAGACAGAGAAACACTACCTGTGCTTGGTGGCTATGTGGATGCTCCCTGGGCAGGACACAATCATGAAATGCCGGCCTGTGAGAATTTTTTATTTGCACCATTTAGAGAGGATGAAAATATCGGTACAGATTTGAAAATAGAAAAAGAAGAGAGAGTTACTTTTTCAAAAAAGGAAAATCCCTATCTGACAGCAGAGCTTGGTGGAGGCTTACAGGTAACTGCATTACGTCGTACCTATCCTTTTGCTGAAGATATTGAGGCACAGGCAGTTTGTATGCTTGGTGCAGGGGCAAATCTTTTAGGCTATTATATGTATCATGGCGGCGTAAATCCGGATGGCAAATATTCAACCTTGCAAGAGTCTAAGGAAACGGGCTATTTTAATGATTTGCCAATTAAGAGCTATGATTTTCAAACCTGTATCAGAGAATCAGGAAAGCTTGGAAAAAGTTATTATAAATTGAAAAAATTGCATTTTATGATACAATGCTTTGAGGGGATTCTTGCTGCATCAGAAGCCTATTTTCCGGAAGAAGCAGCAGAAAGTGCAGAAGACACGAAGACACCAAGGGTATGTGTGCGTTATGAACACGAAACAAAAACAGGATTTGTCTTCATGAATGCCCATCAGAGACTTAGAAAGATGGAACCTGTAGAGGATTTGGAACTTACTTTAACATTTCCGGAGGAAGAAATAAAACTGTCGCATTTATCCTGTGAAAGTGATAGCTGTGCAATCATTCCTTTTGGACTGAAAATGGGAAACAGCAGATTACTGTATACGAATTTATCTTTGCTTGGAAAACTGGGGGAACGCTATTTCTTTTATTCTCATAATGAAGAAACATTAAAGCCACATTTTGTTTTTGAGGATATGCCATATGAAAATATAGTGGTACTTTCAAAGCACGAAGCAGAACAGGCTTATTTATTTGGCGATAAACTGTATATCACAGAGAAAGCTATGTATTGCCAAAATGACAAGTTATATGTGCTTACAGAAGAAAAGACAAAGATAACGGTTTATCAGGAGACGGGAGATTCTGAAATACAGGAAATTGCGCCTCCGACACAACTGACATCAGTGTCAGTTACATCCAAAGAGGCAGGAAAAGGAATCTATGAGCTGTCACTTTCTTATCAGCAAAATACAGCGCATGAAATTTATCTGCATATGGATTTTGGCGGAGACAGAGCTGCACTTTATGAGGGAGACAGGCTGTTGACAGACTGGTTTTCTAATGGTGAGGAATGGGTGGTAGCACTAAAACGCTATCATTATCCGACTAAGCTTACATTAAAAATTGAGCCATTTGAAGAAGGTATCTACTATGATTTACCACCTAAGAAAGGATGTTGTTTACATACAGTAAATGCAGAAGTTTTGTATAAACGTGAACTTGGTTGTAAATAATGAAGAAAAAAGATTCCTATAGAGAGGAAAGCTTGAAATAAAATATTTCAAATATTGATTAATAAATCTGAGAAACAGATAGAAAGGCATAAAAATGAAAGAAACATTAGAAGAATTAAAGGAATACTTGGAAAAGATTGCGAAATATAACAGAGTGATTATTCTTTTGAATTGGGATATGGAGACTTGTACGCCTAAGCTTGGCTTTGATAAACAGGCAGACGCAATTGGATACTTTTCTGCGGAAGCCTTCCGTTTATCTACTTCAGATAAGCTGGAAAAATTATTGGAACAGCTTTCTGAAAAAGAGGAATATGACAGCCTGGATGAGACATGGAAATTTATTGTAAAGCGCATGAAAAGAGATTTGGACAAGGATAAAAGAATCCCGGCAGATTTTTATGAGAGCTATGTCAGAGAACAGGCAGTGTCAGGAAATGCTTGGAGAGAGGCAAAGAATAAATCAGATTTCTCTATTTTTGCACCTCATTTAGAGAAACTGATAGAAATGACAAAGGAAAAGACAGGGTATACAGACCCGGACAAAGAGGTATACGATGCACTGTTAGACCAGTATGAAGAGGGAATGAACTCTGAAATCATTGATGGTTTATTTGAAGAGCTTAAAAAAGAGCTGATTCCGTTGGTACAGAAAATCATTCAGGCAAAACAGCCGGATGATAGCAAGTTTAAGGGATATTATGACCCGGATGACCAGAAAAAGGTACAAAAGCTCCTTTTAGAGTACATTGGTTTTTCTTTTGATGCGGGTGCAGTAGGGGAAACAGAGCATCCATTTACTACAAACTTTTCCTCAAAGGATGTCAGAGTAACTAATCATTATTATGAGCAGGATGCCATCAGTGCTATGTTTTCTGCTATCCATGAGGGAGGTCATGCTATCTTTGAACAGCATGTCAAGGAAGAATTTGATGAAACTGTGGCAGGAAGCTGTTGTTACATGGGTATCCATGAAAGTCAGTCCCGTTTCTATGAAAATATTTTAGGAAGAAATAAAAATTTCTGGGTGCCGGTTTATGATAAGGTTGTTTCGCTATTACCTCAGCTTCAAAATATTTCTCTGGATGAATTTTATAGAGAAATCAACCATGTAAGAAACAGCTTTATCCGTTGTGACGCAGATGAGCTTACGTACTGCTTCCATATTATTTTGCGTTATGAAATGGAAAAAGCAATCTTTAGAGATCATGTTCCGGTAGAAGAATTACCAAAACTGTGGAATGAAAAGATGCAGGAATATTTGCAGATTACGCCTAAGAATGATGCAGAAGGTATTTTGCAGGATATGCATTGGTCAGATGGTTCTTTTGGCTATTTTCCATCCTATTTGCTTGGCAGTATTTATGATGGTATGTTCTTGGAGAAAATCAGTGAAGAGCTGGGGGACATCGATACTATTTTAAAAGAAGGACGTATTCAGGAAATCACCAAATGGTTAAACGAAAATATCCATCAGTATGGTAGTACCAGAACACCGCAGGAGGTCATTCATGAGGTATGTGGAAAGGAAGTTTCGGCTAAACCACTTATCAGGTATTTTAAAGAAAAATATGAGAAACTGTATGAACTGGTATAAGGAATGGGGCTGTTTTTGCAGCCCCATACTTTGTGTGTTAAGAAATCTTTAATTGTTGCTGAAAGCTGGTATAGTCTGTATTGCCATCTTTGATGAACTGGATGGCAGACGATGGGTGTTTATTGGTATTACCTGTTAAGAGGTAAGGAATGTCATATCCCCATTTTAACCCTTCCTCACGAAGCGCAAGAATGTGCTTCTCAATGAAAGAGAGGATTGGAGTCAGGTTATAATTTGTATCAGCTTTTAATGCACCCAGCAGTAATTCACTTGGACAGTTTCCGGCACCACGACCAAGGGAGCTGACAGTGACATCTAAGAACTGCGCACCACAATGGAAGGCTTCCAGGGTATTGGCAAAAGCAAGCTGTTGATTATTGTGAGCGTGTATGCCGACAGCTTTTGCAGCATCACAGTAGCTTAGGTATTGAGCAGTCAGTTTCTGAATATCATTTGGATAGAAAGCACCAAAGCTGTCTACTAAGTAGATAACATCGGCTTTGCATGTGGAAAGACAGGAAAGCGCATGCGCTACTAATTCAGGGGCAGTTTTCGAAACAGCCATGACATTGACAGTAGTTTCATAACCAAGCTCGTGGCAGTAATTTGCAGTTTCTACAGCTTCATCAATGGTTTCTGCATAGGTAGCAACACGAATCATATCAATAACACTGTCTTTCTTTGGAAGAAGGTCACGCTTTATGTTACAACGACCGATATCTGCCATAACGGAAAGCTTCATAGAGGTATTGTTTTCGCCTACGATAGCGCGGATATCTTCCTCTTTACAGAATTTCCATTTTCCAAAATCAGATTCCTTAAAAATGTCTTTATCAGCTTTATAGCCAAACTCCATGTAGTCAATACCGGCATCTAGATTCATCTGATATAAATCACGAACAAATTCATCTGTAAAACGGAAATTATTAACTAATCCGCCATCTCTTAGGGTACAATCCAAAATTTTCTCTTTCATCGTTTTCCTCCATCTTTTTAAAAATCAAAAAAGCTGATGTTCGTTTGCACAAACATCAGCCACAATTATCATTTGCCTTTTTCAGACATACTATCAAGCATAGCTTACAGGAAGATGTTTTATGCAATCACAAAAAACTGGTACAAAAAAGTTGCGCCAGTAGCAAAAGTAAAAATATGCAAATGTGTTAAATCTTTTCTTCTGCATGATTGTATTTCCTTTCCTGTTTTTTATTTATTTTAGAAGGAAAAAATGTAGTTGTCAATAATAAAATGAAATGCATAAAAAAACATCAATGCTGAATAAAGAAACATCAATAAACAAAGAAAGAAAAAAAGTGGCTTTCCAGATAAAGAAAACCATGCTAACATAAAAATGCAGAGTAAGAGGAAAGGATGAGACTATTTTGGTAACGTTATTTGGTGAGGATAATTTTCAGGAAAAAATGAATACAATCGTGGCAGAACGTCTAAAAAATGATTTTACAGAGGCATACATACAAAGCTTTGATCAGACAAAGCTGCATGTGACTTATGCAGTACATCCACAGGAAAAGGCATCCATTGTAATTTCCCATGGGTTCTGCGAATTTTTTGCTAAATATCATGAAATGGCCTATTACTTTTATGAAATGGGTTACTCTGTGTTTTTTTTAGAGTATAGAGGACATGGGCTTTCAGACAGAAAGGTAACAGACTTCAGCCTTGTGTATGTCAAGGACTTTGATGAATATGTAGAGGATTTGCACTGCTTTATGGAGCAGATAGTTATGAAAAATAGCAAGACAAAACATTACTATCTGTTTGCACATTCTATGGGAGGCGCAATTGGTGCATTATTTTTAGAAAAGTATCCATCCTGTTTCCAAAAAGCAGTGTTAAGCTCTCCTATGATGGAAATGAATTTTGGGCAGTTTCCAGGCTGTCTGGTGGTACCTACTCTTGCTTTGGCAAGATTATGTAAGTGGGATGAAAAATATGCACCAGGCCAGCATGGATTCGACGGTGTTGCACAGTTTGCAACAAGCAGTACGCTTTCTAAGGCACGATATGACTATGCCTTTCATTTCAGAGAACAAAACCAGGAGTATCAGACTTATGCAGCCTGCTACGCATGGACACATGCGGCATATAAGGCAACGAAAAAGCTGCGAAAAAATATTGGTAAAATAGAAGCACAGGTATTGCTGCTTCAGGCAGGACAGGACACGGTAGTGAAATCTAAGGGACAGGACATTTTTGCAGAGAGGTCAGACAGAACAACAAAAATATGCTTTCCACAGTCCAAGCATGAAATATTTAATGCAACAGCGCCTATTCGCGAGAAATTTTATCATTTACTGTTTGGCTTTTGGGAAGATAAATAAATCAGAGAAAAGTAGTTGCACTTTTGGACATAAACAGTTAAAATTTGCATAACAGTCTTAGAAAGGCGGGGAGGAATATGAGAGATTTTGTCATTAGTACGGATTCAACAGCAAGCTTACCGGAAAACTATTTGAAGGAAAATGAGATTGCTGTACATCCGCTTCATTATATTATTGATGATGTAGAATATGGTATGGACTTAGGAAAAGAGCTGACCAATAAAGAATTCTATGATTGTATCAGAAGTGGAAAAATGCCTACAACGAGTGCAACCAACCCTGATTATATCAGAAAGGTAATGGAGGCACAGCTTGCAGAAGGAAAGGATATTCTGCATATTGGTTTTTCTTCAGGATTGAGCAGCAGCTATGCCAATGCACATATGGTTGCACAGGAGCTTATGGAGGAACATCCGGAGGCAAAGATTGTTGTAATCGATTCTTTATGTGCAGAATGTGGTCATGCACTGATGGTCTATAAGGCTGTTGAAATGAAAAAGCAGGGGAAGTCTCTGGAGGAGATTGCTCATTGGCTTGAGGAAAATAAACTACATGTGATTATTCATTTTACGGTGGAAGATTTGTTCCATTTAGTGCGTGGCGGTCGCCTTGCAAAATCCACAGCAGTTTTGGGTACTGCACTAAGCATTCAGCCAATTCTCCATATGAATAATGAAGGAAAGCTAGAAAACATCAGTAAGACAAGAGGCAGAAAGAAAGCAATGAAGACTTTAGTAGATACTATGTCTTCGAATACGGAAGGATTTCCTGTGGAGAATATTTTTATTTCACACTCTGACTGTGAGGATGAGGCAAGAGAGCTGGAAATGTATGCCAAAGAAAAGTATCCGGAGGCTAATACCTGGGTACTTCCTATTAGTCCGACTGTTGGTGCTCATACCGGAGTAGGTACTTTAGTCATTGCATACTTGGGAAATGTACGATAAAATGAGGATAAAGATTAATGGAAAAAGCATTCACGTCTGTGAGTGCTTTTTCCAAATGCAATGAAGGAAGAATCAAAATGGCAAAGACAGTTTTAGAACTACAACAAATTACAAAAAGCTTTACGGACAAAACAAAGCAGACAGAGGTATTAAAGGGCATTGATTTTTCTATTAATGAGGGTGAGTTTATTACTCTATTAGGTGCGTCAGGCTGTGGTAAAACAACACTTTTGCGTATCATTGCGGGACTGGAAAGCGCAGATACAGGAAGCGTGCTTTTAGAGGGTGAGGATATCACAAAAAAGGAACCATATTTACGGGATGTGAACATGGTTTTTCAAAATTATGCATTATTTCCTCATATGACGGTGGCAGAAAATATCGGTTATGGGTTAAAAACGAAAAAAGTACCCAAAAAGGAAATTGCCACTAAGGTGCAGGAAATGTTGGAACTCGTACAATTAGAGGGGTATGAAAAAAGAATGCCGGATAAGCTTTCCGGCGGACAAAGACAACGAGTTGCCATTGCAAGGGCGATGATAAACCAACCCAAGGTGCTTTTATTAGATGAACCTCTTGGTGCTCTGGATTTAAAACTAAGAAGACAGATGCAGTTGGAGTTAAAGAGATTGCAGAAAAAACTAAATACCACCTTCATCTATATTACACATGATCAGGAAGAAGCAATTAATATGTCTGATCGTATTGCGGTTATGCATGATGGCGTGTTTGAACAGGTGGGTACACCTAATGAAATTTATTATCAACCAGAAACAAGCTATGTAGCAAGCTTTGTTGGTAATGCAAATCTTTATCATAAGGCGGATGCAGTTTATGCAGTACGAGCAGAGAGTGTATTGATCAATGAAACAGAATGTACGCTGGATGCTGTTGTTATAGAAAAAAGCTTTGCAGGTGGTCAGCTTCGTATTCTGTTTGCATTAAGTGATGGACAGAAAATAACTGCAAGCAGATTTGGCATTGACTACGATTTGAAGGTAGGAGAACAGGCAAAAATCGGATGGAAGGAAGACAGTGCTGTCAGGGTGATTGCCAATGAAAATTAAAAGAAAGCATAGTTTTTCAGCTTTGCTGTTGCCAATGTATTTATTTACGATTTTATTTGTTTTTTTACCGATTGTTTATATGATTTATATAAGCTTTATGACAAGAGCAGAGGTTTGGGGATTTGACACACATGTCACTTTGCAAAACTATATGCGCATTTTAGAACCCTTATATTTAGATACCTTTGTGCGTTCCTTGAAGCTGGCATTTACAACGACAGTGTTAGTTATTTTGATAGGCTATCCATTTGGCTATTTCATGGCAAAACTCAGTGCAAAATGGAAAGCACGTATGATGATGCTTATGATGATACCCTTTTGGACAAGCTCTCTTGTTCGCTTAAATGGATGGGTCATCGTATTTCAGTCAAATGGTGTTTTGGATAAGATATTAATGGGGTTAGGCATTACCACAGAGCCCTTAAAATTGCTCTATTCTTATCCGGCAGTAGTCTTTGGTATGATTTATGCACTTTGTCCGTTTATGATTTTATCAGTGTATTCCAGTGTGGAAAAAATGGATTGGAGTCTTTTGGAGGCGGCAGTAGATTTGGGTGCAAACAGGAGAAAAGCCTTTTTTGATATTACCTTTAAGATGACAATGCCGGGATTATTATCCGGTGTGGTATTGACTTTTATTCCATCCATGGGACTCTTTTTTGTAGCAGATATTTTGGGTGGGAGCAAGGTCGTTTTAGTAGGAAATATCATTCAGGAACAGTTGACAAAAGGAAGAAATGTCCCTTTTGCAGCGGCACTTTCTGTTATTCTGATGATTATGACTTCACTTATTATTGCGTTGTATCGCAAAATTGCAGGCGCTGATGCGAATATAAGTGGATTAGGTTAGGAGTGTGTGATAAGATAAATGAAAAAGAACTCGCTATTATCTACAATATATTTATGGATTGTTACTATCATTTTATACATTCCTATTATTTTGACTGTCATTTATTCTTTTAATGATAATAAATCTCCGGTATATTGGACGGGATTTTCCATGCGCTGGTACGAGGAACTGGCTCATGACAGAAGCATGAAAGAGGCTTTGATAAACAGTTTGATATTAGCATTTTCAAGCTGTGGGTTGTCTATTCTGATTGCGACAAGTGCGGCACTTGCCATGAGAAAAAGAGAGTCAAAATGGGATAAAATCATTACGTATTTGTCTACACTTCCGATTATGATACCGGAAATTATTTTAGGCATGGTCTTTCTGGGTGTTTTTTCCTTTATGAATTTACCTTTTGGGATGTTGACGCTGATTATTGCACATACTACCTTTTGCATTCCGTATATTTTTTCCATGGTAAAGGCAAGATTACAAGGGATAGGGACACAGCTGGAGGAAGCAGCGTATGATTTAGGTGCAAGACCTTTTCGGGTATTTTGGGATGTGACGCTTCCGTCAATTTTGCCGGCGATTTTGTCTGGGGCGATTTTGGCTTTTGCCATGTCTTTTGATGATGTGGTAATCAGTATTTTTGTAACCGGAGCAAGTACCAATACGTTGGCAATTAAGATTTATACAAAGCTGAAAACAGGTGTAACACCTGAAATTAATGCACTGGCAACTGTTTTATTAGTCGTAACGATAGCAGTGATACTGTTATCTGAAATAACAAAAAAAAAAGAGGAGTAAAATTATGAAAAAGAAAATGTTAGCATGTTTACTTTCAGCCGTAACTGTTGTAGTAGCTTTGACAGGCTGTGGCTCACAGAGCAAGGAGCTAAACCTTTACACTTGGGATGGTATGTTTCCACAGGAGATATTAGATGGTTTTGAAAAGGAAACAGGCTACAAGATTAATTACAGTAATTTCGATTATGATGAGGATATGTTGGCCAAACTGGAAGAAACACAAGGAGCTGACTATGACGTCGTAATTGCAGATGATTACATTTTGGAAAGTGTGATTGCAGAGGGACTTGCCACAAAGCTTGATACTTCTAAGATTTCTACTTATGGCAATATTAATCCGTTATATCAGGGACAGTTTTATGATGAAAAGGATGAATATACCATTCCTTATGGAGCAGGTATTCCTTTGATTGTTTATGATCCGTCTAAGGTAGATTTTGAGATTACAGGCTACGAGGATTTGTGGGATGAACGATTAGAAGACAGTGTTGCTTTGATTGGTAACTATCGTGTTATTGAGGGTATTGTATTAAAAACAATGGGAGAGTCTTTTAACACAGAGGATTTGGACGTAATTAGTAAGGCTGGTGAAAAAATGTTGGCACTTGCACCAAATATCCGTGTGATTAGTGACGCTAATACACAGGATTACTTGTTAAACGGTGAGGTATCTGTTGCCTTTATGTACACATCACAGGTTGTGACAGCGCTGATGGAAAATCCTGACTTGAAGGTAGTTTATCCAAAGGAGGGATTAGGCTTTGGTATTATGGCAGCCTTTATTCCATCTAAGGCACCACATGCAGATGCGGCATATGCTTTCCTGGAGTATATCAATCAGCCGGAAAATGCAGCAAAATGCTTTGAACATATTTGCTTTTTCTGTACCAATAAGGCAGCAGAGGATTACATTTCTGAAGATATGAAGGAGGCTATTGTAGTGCCGGCTTCTATATCAGATGGTGAGATTATTCAAAATATTTCACAGGAAGCAGAGGATTTACATGCGAAGAACTGGGATAATTTCAAGGTAGCATGTGAATAAAAAGAGTATATTTTGTGCCTCTTTAGCCATACTATATTTAAAATTGATTGTGATAAAAGAAAGGGTAATATATGAAAAAGAAAATAATTTGTGTATTAGTTTTAAGCCTGGCACTTTCCTTTACACTGGCAGGCTGTGGGTTTAACAATGACAGAAATTCTGATGAAGTTTTAACAGAAACAACAGATACAGACGGAATGGTTCATTTAGAGAGTGCAGATGAGGTATCTGCATTCTTTGATGAAGTCTATGGTGGGGTAGGCACACAAAATTTACCAAACAGTCTTTCTACAATGGAGCTTGATTTAAATGATGCGGAACTGGTTGCCTATCAGACAGGTATTAGTGATGTGAGTCAGATTGCAGGTATTACCATTTCTGAGCCAATGATAAGCTCAATTGCCTATTCTGCTGTCTATGTCAGAACAGTGGATGGAGCAGATGTAAACAGCATTGCACAGGAAATGATGGATAACATTGACCCTGCAAAATGGATTTGTGTGACTGCAGAGAAGCAGCTGGTGGCTTCAATTGGTTCTGATATTTTCTATATCATGGGAAGCAGTGAAACAGTAAATGCAGTGCTGGAACAGGTAAAGACTTATGCAGCAGAAAAAAATGCGACAGTAACTGTTTTAAATGAGAAGACAAATTCATAAAAGAGAGGGAAACATATGATATTTGGAGCATTAGAAGCAGGCGGCACCAAAATGGTGGTGGCAGTTGGCGAGGGAAACGGTCATATTTTGGAAAAACAGTCTATACCGACTACAACACCGGAAGAAACGATTCCAAAAATCATTGATTTTTTCCAGGGCAAGGGGATACAGGCTTTAGGCATTGGAGCCTTTGGACCGGTGGATGTGGTAAAAACCTCTTCCACCTATGGATACATACTCAATACACCCAAGCTTGCCTGGAAGCAGTTTGACCTGGTAGGAGCCTTTCAAAAGGCATTACAGGTACCAATAGGAATTGACACAGATGTCAATGGTTCCTGCCTTGGAGAAATGACCTACGGTTGTGCAAAGGGATTGCAGAATGTATTATATCTTACAATCGGGACAGGCATTGGAGCAGGTATTGCAGTAGATGGCAAATTATTACATGGAATGCTTCATCCGGAGGGGGGACATATTCTCATCGGGAAAAATGCACATGATCCGGGACAAAGTGTATGTCCTTATCATGATAGTTGTATGGAGGGATTGGCTTCCGGTCCGTCCATAGAAGCACGCTGGGGGAAAAAGGCATATGAACTGGTGGATAAACAGGTCGTATGGGAGCTTGAAAGTGAATATTTGGCAAAAGGTATTGTAAATATGATTTTGCTGTTAAGTCCACAGAAAGTAATTCTTGGTGGAGGAGTGATGAACCAGACCCAGCTATTTCCAATGATTAGAGAAAAGGTGATAATGTTATTGAATCATTATTATGATACAAAGGAAATAGCAGATGTGGAGCAATATATTGTTCCGGCAAGTCTTGGCGGTGACCAGGGTATTATGGGTGCTATCAGACTGGCAGAACTCAGTATGCAATGAACTTCTAATCACTCAGAGCAAGGGCTTTTTCGTGAATAAGTTTTAAGCTTCATAAATCTATTTGTGCCGCCGCTTGGCGGCGGAATGGGGATTAGTGTGTATGAAAGTCAGAGAAATGATTGGTGCACTACAATTAAATAAAAAAGAGAAAGAGCCTAAGCAGCTTTACACGATTTGGGGAGAAAATCCGGATAAGAAACATATTTTAGAGGAATATCCCCGCCCACAGTTGGTGAGAAATAATTATACGATTTTAAATGGGGAATATCAGTATGCCATGACAAAAAACGGACAGGAACCGGAGACGTATGATGGTACGATTTTAGTGCCTTTCTCACCGGAGTCAGCTTTATCAGGCGTAGAAAGACAACTGAAGCCTGATGAGTTTTTATGGTATCGAAGAAGCTTCAATTTGAAAGAGGTATTGCCAAACCAAAGACTGCTGTTGCATATTGATGCCTGCGATGAGAGATGCAGGGTATATGTGAATGGACAGGAGATTGGAAGACATTCCGGTGGTTATCAGGCTTTTTCCTTTGATATTACGGAGGCGATACACGCAGGGGAAAATACACTTCAGATACGTGTCAGAGATGAAAGTGATACTTCCTACCATGGTCGTGGAAAGCAGAAACTAAAAAATGGCGGTATGTTTTATACGGCACAAAGCGGTATCTGGCAGACAGTATGGTATGAATGGGTGCCACAGGTGTATGTGGAAAAACTATGGATAAAGCCCTTATATGATGAGGATGCAGTCAGCTTTTCTTTTTCCGTGCAAGGTTTGGAAGCTCAGAAAAAGATTTCCTGTGAAATTCAGATTTTAGAAAATGATACACTTGTCAGTAAAAGTGACACCGCTTATACAGGAGAGGAGATTTGCTTACCTGTATCAGATAAAAAGAGCTGGACACCGACTTCTCCATTTTTGTATCAGGTAAAGATAAAGCTTGGAGAAGACGAGATAGAAAGCTATTTTGGCATGAGAATGTTTTCTGTTGAGCCTGATAAGGATGGTATTCCGAGACTTTGTCTCAATCATATTCCGTATTTTCAACGTGGCGTATTAGACCAGGGATATTGGCCGGAAAGTCTGATGACACCACCAAGTGATGAGGCGATGGTGTATGATATTCTGATGGCAAAAGAGCTTGGCTTCAATATGATACGAAAACATTGTAAGATTGAGCCGATGCGCTGGTATTATCATTGTGACAGACTTGGTATGCTTGTCTGGCAGGATATGATAAATGGTGGAGGTAAGTACCATTTACTGTATACATCCTATATTCCAACTGTTTTCAGAGGACTGAAAAAAGCAAAAGATTCTAACTATAGTTATACCTCAAGGCAGGATAAAAGAGGGAGAATGGAATGGAAAAAGGAATGTCAGGAAACGGTAGAGCAGTTGTATAATTGTCCTTGTATCTGTACCTGGGTGCTCTTTAATGAAGGATGGGGGCAGTTTGACGCACAGAAAAATACTGCTATGGTATTAAAAAAGGATAGCAGCAGATGGATAGATGCCCACAGCGGCTGGTTTGACCAGGGCGCAGGGGATATGAAAAGTGAGCACATTTATTTCTTTGACTTAATTATGAAAAGAGATAAAAGACCGTATGTCATTTCGGAGTTTGGAGGACTGACTTTTGGCATTGAAAAGCATAGTTATTCTGATGAATATTTTGGTTATGAAAATTATGACAATCAGGATGACTTTTTACAGGCATGTAACGCTTTGCAAAGTAAAATCAAGAAATTGAAAACAGAGGGACTTTGTGCCTGTGTCTATACACAACTGACAGATATTGAGGAAGAGGTAAATGGATTACTGACTTATGACAGACGTGTCATAAAAGTAAAAAAGAGCGTTCGTAAAAAAAGCCGATAAAAGAAAGCCGTATGAAAAACAAGTTTTTCATACGGCGATTTTTTTACACTGTCTTTAAATCAAATCCGAAATAATTTACAGCATTATTGTAAGAGATACCTTTTACGATTTCCTCTAAGATTTCCATATCTGCAGGGAATTCGCCATCCTCTACCCAGTTACCGATTAAGTTACACATAATTCTTCTGAAGTACTCATGTCTTGTGTAAGATAAGAAGCTTCTTGAGTCTGTAAGCATTCCAACAAATCCTGAAAGGTTACCAAGGTTTGCAAGAGAAATCATCTGATCCTGCATACCTGTCTTGTGGTCATTGAACCACCAGGCGCTACCCTGCTGAATCTTAGCACATGCAGTAGAATCCTGGAAGCATCCAAGGATAGTACCGATTGCCTGATTGTCATTAGGATTTAAGCTGTAAATGATTGTCTTAGGAAGCTCGTCTGTCTTAATCAAAGCATTCAGGAAATCAGCAAGCTCTGCAGATGGAGCGTAGTTGTTGATACAGTCATAACCTGTATCAGGTCCTAACTGGTCATAGCGTAAAGTGTTGTTATCACGCTTGCAACCATAATGTAACTGCATTACCCAATTTAATCTATGGTACTGTTTTCCAACAAAGAGCATGAAAGCTGTCTTGAACTGAAGTTCTTCCTGTCTTGTAACCTGAGCACCGCTCTTTCTCTTTGCAAAGATTGCTTCGATTTCTTCCTCTGTAGCAGGCTGGTACATAACATACTCTAAAGCGTGGTCAGAAACAGAGCATCCCATAGATGCAAAGAAATCAAGTCTCTTTATTAATGCTTCTTTTAAGTCTGCAAAGGTATTGATTGCAACACCGCTTACAGAAGCTAATTTTGCAAGATAGTCAAAATAATCCGGCTTTTCAATATTCATAGCCTTGTCAGGTCTCCATGCAGGAAGTACCTGTACATCAAAGGTCTTGTCCTCAGCAATCTGCTTGTGGTATTCCAGAGAATCGACAGGGTCATCTGTTGTACAGATTAAAGTAACATTTGAGCTCTTGATTAAACCACGAACGCTCATGCTGCTTTCCTGTAATTTTGCATTACAAAGGTTCCATACCTCTTCAGCGGTTTTCTTATTTAATACACCGGTATAACCGAAGTAACGCTGTAACTCAAGGTGTGTCCAGTGATAAAGTGGATTTCCGATTGCTTTACCTACACATTCAGCCCATTTGAAGAATTTCTCCTTATCAGAAGCATCTCCGGTAATGTACTTTTCATCAACACCACAGGAACGCATAAAACGCCACTTGTAGTGGTCTCCGCCTAACCAAACCTGTGTGATATTGTCAAATTTACGGTCATTTGCAATTTCAGCCGGGTTGATATGGCAGTGATAGTCAAGTACAGGTGTTTTTTCAGCATAGTTGTGAAAGAGTTCGCTTGCTGTTTTTGTCTGCAGCAGGAAATCCTTATCCATAAATGTTTTCATGGTATTCCTCCTATTTTATAATAAAAGCATAGTTTATATAAGAAAAGGAACTTCGCTAAAGAGTAGTTCCTCTTTCTATCAATTCTCCGGAGAAGATAACCTTTTGTGCCATTTCAGTATTATTCAGGATACCAATCAAAGTACGTACGATATGATGACATAAGGCTTCGAGACGATTGTCTACTGTTGTAAGCTCAGGCTCACAGCAGGTACTTAAAATCGAGTTGTTATAGCCAATAACAGATAAATCGTCAGGAATGGATAAGCCCTTTTTCTGGGCAAATTTGATGGCACCAATGGCAAGATTATCGTCTGCTGCCATGATTGCATGGTACTTTATATTCTGGTCAAGAGATGATAAAAAGTCTGCAATCGCCGGTAAGTCAGCATGATTGCCCGGGAAATACTGCATAAGCTCCATACGAAGCGGAATGCCGTTTTGTGTCAGGGCACTTTGATAACCGGATAATTTTCTAAGTCCGGAGTAGGATTTGGAATTGTATAAGTACAAAATATCCTTTACGCCGGATTTGATAATATGTGAGGTAGCCTGCATGGTTGATTTAAAATCATCACACAGACTGCAATATACATTTTCGCAATCAAAATCTGCATTGAGCAAAAGTAATGGAATTTCTTTTGCTGCTTCACGAATATAGTCATTTTCCTTATCATCATTTGAGATGAAATTGGAGCCAACTAAGATGACACTATCTACTTTTTTATTAACAAGCAGATTCAAATATTTTTTCTTATCCTCCAGATTATATCCGGTACAGCATAAAATACAGTTATAATTGTTTTCACGCAGTTCTTGTTCAATATGGTAAACAGCGTTTGCAAGATATAAATCGGAAGAGTCTGCACAAAGGATACCAATGGTATTCATAGAATTCAGGCCTAATCCTCTTGCAAAGGCATTTGGTGTATAGTCGCAGGCTTCAATGACTGCAAGCACCTTTTTACGAGTCTCGGCACTGACATTGCCGGCTCCGTTAAGAACGCGGGACACTGTTGCAATAGATACGCCTGCTTTCTCAGAGATATCATAAATTGTCATGAGTAAAATCCTCCCAGAACCCATGTAAGACTAAGTACTATGACGGAGATACATAAAATTCTACTCAATTATTTGTAAAATGCTATGTAAGCACTATCATAAACCAAATAAATTGTACTATGAAAGCTGCTGAAAATCAAGGATAAAAGAAGCAATAGTTGACGTTCCATTTTGAATGGAGTAAAATGAAATCGCTTCCATAAATAGAGGCGCATACAAAGAAAAAGGATGGTAAGGATTATGGAACTTCGTACAGCGTGTTCACCAAAGGATGTGAAACATTATACTACTGAGAGATTAAGAGAAGAATTCTTAATTGATGATTTATTTAAAACAGGAGAAATCAAATTAGTTTACAGCCACATTGACCGTATTATTACCGGCTCTGCTGTTCCTGTAAAACCAATCGTTCTGACTGCAGGAGATGAGCTTCGTGCAGAATATTTTTGCCAGAGAAGAGAGTTGGGTGTGATTAACATCGGTCCGGCAGGTTACATTACTGTTGATGGTAAAAAATATGAAGTAGGTCATAAAGAAGGTATGTACATCGGTATGGGTTCTAAGGACATTACCTTTGAGTCAGTTGACCCTTCTAATCCTGCAAAGTTCTATTTAAACAGTGCACCGGCACATCATGCTTATAAGACTGTACTTATCAAGCCTGAAGGAACACCGGCAGATGATGTTGTTATTATTAAGGATGAAAATAAGGTTGAGCTTGGCTGCTTAGAGGACGCAAACCATAGAGTCATTAATAAATATATTCTTCCGGGACAGGTTGAAAGCTGTCAGCTGGAGATGGGTATGACCTGCTTAAAGCCAGGAAGCGTATGGAATACTATGCCATGTCATACACATGACAGACGTATGGAGGTTTACTTATACTTTGATATGCCGGAGGATGCTTTCGTTATGCATTACATGGGAGAGCCTCAGGAAACAAGACATATTGTTATGAGAAATGAACAGGCTGTTATTTCTCCAAGCTGGTCTATTCATTCAGGAAGTGGAAGCCGTGCTTATACCTTTATCTGGGGTATGGTTGGTGAAAATCAGGATTTTGACGATATGGACGGCGTTAGAAATCAGGACATCATGTAAGCATATGCGTTATCGTGCATAAAATGTATAAATATAAAATACATATCTTGTAATAGAAAAAATTGATGTGGAAGGAACAGTCCTTTTTGGCTTTTGTAAAAGACCAAAATGAGCTGTTCCTTTTGCTTTTTGGGAATATGGTAAAATGTATTTTATTAAATGTATACAATAATACATAAGTTTTGGATTAAATATTTAATGTATATTTATACTTGATTTTAGTGCGCTGACGTGATATCATTTCATCATTCTAAAAAGGAGTATACGTGAATACGCGAGAACATATTGTATATAAGTAGAGACATCACGAGTAGACAGGCATGTACAAAAGAGAAGCGTTTCATGAAGTTGAAGGAGGAAATTTATTATGAAGAGAACGAAAGCTTTCGTGGCTATCGGAATGGCTTCTGTAATGGCATTCAGCCTCGTTGGATGTGGCAGCTCTGCTGATACAGCATCTACTACAACAAGCACTGAGTCAGCAACTACAGGAGCAGAAACAACAGCAGAGGCTTCTGCAGAGGCATCTGCAACAAGCAGCTCTGACATGAATATCATGTTAGAAACACCTGTTGAGTCATTAGACCCACAGCAGGCAACAGACGGTACTTCTTTCGAAGTAATCGCTGATTATACAGACGGTCTTATGCAGATGGATGCAGATGGACAGGCTATTCCAGCTATCGCTGAGAGCTATGACCTTTCAGAGGATGGTATGACATATACTTTCCATTTACGTGAAGATGCAAACTGGAGCAATGGTACTCCTGTAACTGCAGCAGATTTTGTATTTGCCTGGCAGAGAGCAGTAGACCCTGAGGTTGCTTCTGAATATTCTTATATGTTAAGTGATATCGGACAGATTAAAAATGCTGCTGAAATCATTGCAGGTGAGAAGGATAAGAGTGAACTTGGTGTTACAGCAGTAGATGAGAAGACTTTACAGGTAGAATTAAATGTACCGGTAAGTTATTTCTTATCTTTAATGTACTTCCCAACCTTCTATCCGGTAAACGAAGAGTTCTTTAATTCATGTGGAGATACTTTTGCTACAAGTCCTGAAACAGTTCTTGCAAATGGTGCTTTTGTTTTAGACTCTTATGAGCCGGCTGCAACAGCTTTCCATTTAACAAAGAATGCAGATTACTATGATGCTGATAAGGTTCAGTTAGCGGGATTAAACTATCAGGTAATTCAGGATTCTCAGCAGGCATTAATGAGCTATCAGACAGGCGCACTTGATACTACTTTAGTAAATGGTGAGCAGGTAGATCAGGTTAAGGATGACCCAGAGTTTCAGGCAATCGGAGCTGGTTACTTATGGTATGTAACTCCAAACATCGCTGGTGTTGAAGAGCTTGCTAACTTAAATATCCGTATGGCTTTGACGATGGCAATCAATCGTGAGTCTATCACAGAGGATGTATTAAAGGATGGTTCTACACCAACTTATACAGCGGTTCCACCTCAGTTCGCTGCAGGTCCAGATGGATCAGATTTCTCTAAGGATCAGACAGCATTTGCAGATGTTTGTGCTTTCGATGCAGATAAGGCAGTAGAATATTGGAACGCTGGTTTAGCTGAACTTGGTATTACAGAACTTACATTAGATATGGTTGTTGACGCAGATGATGCTCCACAGAAGGTTGCTCAGGTATTAAAGGAGCAGTGGGAAACAACTCTTCCTGGCTTGACTATTACACTTACTATCGAGCCTAAGAAACAGAGAGTACAGGATTTACAGGATGGTAACTTTGAACTTGGACTTACTCGTTGGGGACCAGACTACGCAGATCCTATGACATATCTTGGTATGTGGATTACAAATAACTCTAATAACTATGGTTTCTGGAGCAATGCTGATTATGATGCAATGATTGATGAATGTACAACAGGTGCTCTTTGTACAGATGCAGAAGGTCGTTGGGCAAAGATGTTCGAAGCTGAGAAAATCGTAATGGATGAGGCAGTTATCTTCCCTCTTTACACACAGTGTAATGCAGAAATGATGTCATCTAAGGTAACAGGTGTTGAATTCCATCCATGTGCACTTAACCGTGTATATAAAAACGCAGTTAAAGTTGACTAATTTTTAGCATAAAAGGAAAGCCGTACTGAGGATTACCTGAGCGCGGCTTTTCTTGAATTTAAAAAGCCAACTTAAAAGAAAGGCATGGTTATTGAAATGAAAAAATATATTGGAAAACGTGTATTAACATCTCTATTTACACTTCTGGTGATTCTGTTGGTGCTGTTCATTTTGATGCAACTGATGCCAGGCTCACCATTTAATGATGAAAAGCTGAATGCTGACCAGAAGGCAGCTCTTTATGCAAAGTACGGATTAGACCAACCAATTGTGGTACAATTTTTTAAATATGTAGGAAATATGCTGAAGGGTGATTTAGGCGTTAGCTACAATATTTCCAAAAATACACCAATTTCACAGCTTATTCAGACAAGACTTCCTATCTCTATTAAGATAGGTGGTTTTGCAGTATCCATTGGTGCTGTTGTAGGTTTGCTCTTAGGTTTGGTAGCAGCTTTAAAGCATGATACCATCTGGGATTCCCTGGCAACAGTTATTTCCGTTATCGGTGTTTCCGTTCCTTCTTATGTATTTGCATTGGCATTGTCTTATACTTTTGGATTCAAATTGGGATGGTTTCCTATGCTGTTTTCCCAGCAGGATATTTTTGGTTCCAGTGTATTACCTAGTATTTCTCTTTCTATGTTTACCATGGCGTCAATTGCCAGATTTACAAGAAGTGAAATGTTAGAAGTGTTAGGAAGCGATTACATGCTGCTTGCAGAGAGTAAGGGAATTTCCGGAGCAGCGTTGATTTTCAGACATGCATTAAGAAACGCATTAATTCCCATTATTACAGTGTTAGCACCATTGATTGTTGATTTGATGACAGGTTCTTTGGTAGTAGAGAAAATTTTTTCGATTCCCGGAGTAGGAAGTCTTTTGGTAAATGCTATTCAGTCTAACGATTACAATGTAGTTATTTCCCTGAGCTTCATTTACTCAGCAATGTATATCATTATTATGCTGGTAGTAGATATTTTATATGGTATTATTGACCCTAGAATCAGACTTGCCAAGAAAGGAGACTAAAGATGAGTATAAAAGCAAAGCCTGCAGTAGAGGCATTGACAAAGACTACATACGTCCCTGTAGAGGCTGATTTCAAGTTAAAGGATAATGCGGGGGAGATTACAATTGATGAAAATTTTGCAGCACAGAGCTTTTGGAAGGATGTTTTTATCCGTTACTTTAGAAAAGCAAGTGCTGTCATTGGTCTTTTCTTAATCATTATTATTTCTGTGTTTGCAATCATTGGACCTGGTATGAATGAGTATACTTATTCCGCACAGGAACTTTCACAGAAAAATTTAGCACCAAGAGTAAAAGCGTTAGAAAAGTTTGGCATTTTTGATGGAAGTGAAAAAATGTCAACAACAACAGGTACGAAAACAATCAATTATTATATTGATAAAGGGCTGGATGATGTAGAGTATTGGTTTGGCAGTGACAATTTTGGACGTGATATTTGGACTCGTACCTGGTCAGGTGCAAGGGTTTCTTTGATTATTGCAGTGGCAGCAGCAATTATTGATATGGTTATTGGTATGAGCTATGGTTTGATTTCCGGTTATTTTGGCGGAAAAGTTGATATGATTATGCAGCGTATTCTGGAAATCGTAAATGGTATTCCAAGACTGGTTATTGTTACGTTACTTTTGCTTGTATTACAGCCAGGTATGCTTACTATCATTTTTGCGTTGATGTTGACTGAGTGGGTTGGTATGAGCCGTATTGCCAGAGCAGAAATGTTAAAATTGAAGGAACAGGAATTTGTACTTGCTTCCAGAACCTTAGGAGCAGGAAACTTCTTTATTATTTTTAAAGAGGTTCTGCCTAATATCATTGGACCAATTATTACACAGGTTATGTTCTCTATTCCTACAGCGATTTTTACAGAAGCATTTTTAAGCTTTGTAGGTCTGGGTATTCCTGTACCACAGTGTTCCCTTGGTTCATTGATTTCAGAGGGCTTTAACAGCTTTACGACACATCCATATCAGATTATTCCACCTATTGTGGTAATGGCATTACTGATGTTAAGCTTTAACCTTGTTGCAGATGGTCTGCGTGAAGCGTTAGACCCTAAGATGAAAGAAATGTAAGGAGAGGAGAAAAGATATGTCAGAAGAAAAAAATATCCTTCAGATTAGAGACCTTGATATCTCCTTTCGCACAACAGCAGGTCCTGTACACGCTATCAGAGGTGTGAATATTGACCTTCGCAAGGGAGAAACTGTTGCAATTGTAGGAGAGTCAGGCTCCGGTAAATCAGTTACCATGAAAGCAGCCATGGGTATTCTTGCATCTAATGCAACAGTAACAAACGGAAGCATTGATTTTACTTATCATCATGCAGATGGCAGTGAGGAAACCGTAGATATCTTAAAAAAGGATAAGAAGTGGATTAGAAAACATATCAACGGAAAAAGAATTGCGATGGTATTTCAGGATCCTATGACAAGCCTGGATCCGACCATGACGATTGGAAAGCAGATTATGGAGGGCATGATTTGGCATTTCAAAACACCAAAGAAGGAAGCATGGGATAAGGCAGTTTCTTTATTAAAAGAGGTTGGTATTGAGGATGCAGAAAAGAGAATGAAAAACTATCCGCATCAATTATCAGGTGGTATGAGACAGAGAGTTGTCATTGCCATTGCACTTGCCTGCAATCCTGACCTGCTAATTTGTGATGAACCAACAACAGCTTTGGATGTAACGATTCAGGCAAAAATTATTGAGCTTATCAGAAAGGTACAGAAGGAAAGAGGCATTTCCGTTATTTATATTACACATGATCTTGGCGTTGTTGCAAAGGTTGCAGACTATGTGAATGTTATGTATGCAGGAAAAATTGTAGAAAAAGGTACCATTAATGAGATTTTCTATGACCCTCGTCATCCATATACCTGGGGCTTGCTCTCCGCAATGCCTGACTTAGACACGAAGGATGAAAGACTGTATACGATTCCGGGCTCACCGCCAAACTTATTGCATGAAAAAGCGGGTGACGCTTTTGCACCTCGTAATAAGTATGCATTAGAGATTGATGATAAGATTGACCCACCAATGTTTAAAGTAACAGACACTCATTATGCGGCAACCTGGTTGTTGGATGAAAGAGCACCAAAGGTAGAAATGCCGGCTGAGCTTCGTGAAAGATTGGATCGTATGAAGAAGGAGGCTGAAAATTATGCAGAATAAAACAGATAAGCCACTTCTGAAGGTAGAAGGTTTAAAACAGTATTTTAAGGTAAACGGCAATTTTGTCGTTAAGGCTGTAGACGATGTTTCCTTTGAAGTTTATCCGGGAGAAACCTATGGTCTGGTAGGAGAATCAGGATCAGGTAAATCTACGATTGGTAGAAGTGTGATTCGCTTATATGATCCTACAGACGGAAAGATCATGTTTAACGATATGGATATCAGCAAGCGTATGAATAAGGCAACTAATAATGCACTTCGTACACAGATGCAGATGATTTTCCAGGACCCAATGGCTTCCTTAAATCCTCGTAAAAAAATTGGTGATATTATTGGTGAGGGCTTAGACATTCACCATATGTATCAGTCAAATGAGGAAAGAGACGAGAAAATTAAGCGTATTCTGCAAAAGGTCGGACTTGCACCGGAGCATGCAACACGCTATCCACATCAGTTTTCCGGTGGACAAAGACAACGTGTGGGAATTGCAAGAGCGCTAATCATGAATCCCAAGCTGATTATTGCAGATGAATGTATCTCTGCGCTGGATGTTTCTATTCAGGCACAGGTAGTAAACTTGATGAAAGATATTCAGCAGGAAACAGGTACTGCTTATTTATTCATTGCACATGATTTATCTATGGTAAAATATATTTCAGACCGCATTGGTGTTTTACACTTAGGACATTTATTAGAAACAGGTACGACAGAGGAGATTTTTGAAAATCCGATTCACCCTTATACAAAAAGCCTGTTATCTGCAATTCCGGCACCAAATCCGATTGTGGAGAAAAATCGAACGGCATTGACATATGACTATAGAAGCTCAGGTATTGATTATACCAAAGGTACCAATCACTTAATCAGTGGTTCTCATTATGTAAAATGTACGGATGAAGAGCTTGCAAAATGGACAAAATAGAAAAGGATGAAAAAGCAATTTCGAAAGGAATTGCTTTTTTTATCCTTTTTTGTTTGCCATGGAAAAAATAACACTAAATTGACAAAAAATAACAAAGAATATTTAATATATTGAAAAAATATAATAAAAGAGTTAAAATTTTCATAACTATTTTAACAGGAAAGAAAGGTGTCATAGATATGAAACAGGATAAAGAATTCCCTGAAAAGAAGTATTATGGACCAACAGATGAAATTAATGGATATAAGGTAAGACCGGGAGAATATCTAAGAAATGGTGCATTTGTGGTAGATGGTGGCGTAAACTTTACGGTGCATTCTTATGGTGCGAAATCCTGCAGTATTTGTCTTTTCCACAGAACAGAGGATGAACCATTTGCTGTGATTCCTTTCCCGGATTCTTATCGAATTGGAAATACCTATTCGATGATTATTTTTGATATTAATCCTTATGAATTTGAGTACGCTTATCAGTTTGACGGAGAGTATAATCTGCAAAAAGGCTTGTTATTTGATAAAAATAAATATATATTGGATCCTTATGCGCGAGCTGTAACAGGACAGAGCGTATGGGGAAGTAAGGGAAGTCAAAAGGAACGATTTTATAAAGCAAGAGTAGTAGAGGATAATTATGACTGGGGCGATTTCCATCAGCCAAATCTGGAATTTAAGGATATGATTATCTATGAAATGCATGTACGTGGGTTTACGATGGATGAATCTTCAGGAGTTACCTATAAGGGAACCTTTGCAGGCATTAAAGAAAAAATTCCTTATTTATTGGAGCTTGGTGTGAATGCAGTAGAACTCATGCCCATTTTTGAATTTGATGAGATGGAGGATGTGCGAGAGGTAGATGGAGAAAAGCTCTATAACTATTGGGGATATAGCCCTGTTTGCTTTTTTGCACCAAACACAGCTTATGCAGCGGCATTAGAGTATAACAGAGAAGGAAATGAGCTTAGAGATTTAGTTAGAGAACTGAACAGTAATGGCATTGAAGTAATTCTTGATGTCGTATTCAATCATACTGCAGAAGGCAATGAAATGGGACCATGTTTTTCCTTTAAAGGAATTGATAACAACATTTATTACATGTTGACTCCTGATGGAAAATATTACAATTTCAGTGGTTGTGGAAATGTTATGAACTGTAATCATCCGATTGTGCAGCAGTTCATTTTGGATTGCCTGCGTTATTGGGTCATTTCTTATCGTGTAGATGGTTTCCGTTTTGATTTGGCAGCAATTATGGGAAGAAATGAAGATGGTTCCCCTATGAGTAAGCCACCACTTTTGCAAAGTCTTGCATTTGACCCGATTTTAGGAAAAGTAAAGCTGATTGCAGAAGCATGGGATGCGGGCGGCTTGTATCAGGTTGGAAGTTTTCCGGCTTGGAACAGATGGGCTGAATGGAATGGCAGATACCGGGATGACATGAGATGCTTTTTAAAAGGCGATTATAATATGGCACAGACGGCAATTAACCGTATCGTAGGTTCATTAGACTTGTACAGTCCTGAAAAGAGAGGCGAAAATGCTTCTGTTAATTTCTTAAACTGTCATGATGGATTTACGTTATATGATATGTATGCCTATAACCAAAAGCATAATGAAAAAAATGGATGGAATAATACGGACGGCAGTGATGACAACAATAGTTGGAACTGTGGTGCAGAGGGGGAAACAGATGCCCCGGAAATATTGACTTTGCGAAACCGTTTGAGAAAGAATGCGTTTGCTGTTTTAATGTGTAGTCGTGGTTCTGCCATGTTTTTGGCTGGTGATGAATTTTGTAATACACAGTTTGGAAATAATAATGCCTATTGTCAGGATAATCAGATTTCCTGGCTGGATTGGACGAGAAAAGATACTTATCAGGAAATGTTTGAGTTTTGCAAGTTCATGATAGCTTTTCGTAAGGCACATCCGATTTTACGTGGGAAAACACTTCCTGCGGTTTGTGGATTTCCAGACATTAGCGTGCACAACAAAAATGCCTGGAATAGTGCCTGCTATGGTGACACAAGAACAATTGGCGTTATGTTTGCCGGCAGAAACAAAGATGACACGGAGGATGATATTGTTTTTATTGCCATCAATGCTTTTTGGGAGGACCAGGATATTGAATTGCCTAACTTACCTTTAGGAAAAGAGTGGAAGGTAGAAATAAACACTTCCTTTACACATACAGTAGGAGTGGATTATCAGTCGCTGACCAGATGGCAGGGAGAAAAGCACATCACTATGGGAGAAAGAAGTGTGGTGATTGCAAGAGTGATCACCAAATAGGAAAATTTTTTAGAATATTGACAAAGGGAATTTTGAGGCATATAATGCAAACAGACCGACGGTCGGTTGAAACGTATAGGAAAAGAGAACAGGTAATGAGAATCGTAAAGGAACATGATGAGAGGAAGAACGAAATCATAGATACTGCTTCACGTATTTTTGCACAAAAAGGATATGATAAAGCCAGTGTTAATGACATACTCAATGCTATTGGAATTGCCAAGGGAACCTTTTATCATTACTTCAAATCCAAGGAAGATGTTTTGGATGCGGTAATAGACAGGGCAACTGATATAATTATGGAACAGGTCAAGGAAGTTATAGAGAATCCTCAATTATCACCGGAGGAAAAGCTGCTTGGTGTGTTTATGGCAATGCGTATCGAAGGGCAGATGGATGAAGGTTTTTTGGAAGAAATGCATCAACCGGAAAATGCGCTGATGCATCAGAAATCATTAGTCTCTATTATTACAGTACTTACACCTGTTTTGACAGAGGTTGTAAAAGAAGGCATGGAAAAAGGTGCTTTTCATTGTGCATATCCGGAGCAGTATATGCAGATTTTCCTGGCTTCTGCAACCACTCTTTTTGATGATGGAATCTTTGAGGTGGAACCGGAAAAAAAGGAGAAGTTATTTCAGGCATTAATAGCTTTACTGGAAAAAATGTTGGAAGTGGAGCAAGGAAGCTTTTGGAAAATGGCAGGTACCTATTTTGGGGAATAGATGTAGACCTGGTCACTGTGAAAGAAAGTATAAAGAAACATAAATGTATGGGACTTTTTGTAATAGAGTCCCATCTTATTAAAGACATAAATGACCGACGGTCGGTCTAAAATAAAAATATATGTCAATAGAGAGGTATTAAATGAATAAAAACCTGTATGGAGAAATATTAAGAAATGATTTTAAGAAAAATCCGTGGAACAATTTGATTTTATTATTGTTCATGTCTTTGTCGGTAACGCTTACTGTATCTGTATTTTTTGTGATATCGCAACTGTTCACCACGATTTCCACAATGTATGAAACGTCGAAACCACCTCATTTCTTACAAATGCATAAGGGAGAATTGGTGCAGGAAGATATTGATGCATTTAACAGTACTTATCCTGGCATGGTACATTGGCAGACAGTTCCGATGATAGATTTTTATGGAGATGAGCTTACGGTGTTTGATGAGGAAGGAAATTCTTTTTCCTTATCAGAATGCAGATTGGATATCAGCTTCGTAAAACAGAATCAGGAATATGATGTACTGCTGGATGAGAACAGAAAGCCGTTACAGATAAAAGAGGGAGAAATCGCTGTCCCGGTTATCCTGTTAGAGCAGTATTCGATTCGGATAGGAGATGAGATTTGTTTACAAAGTGGTGATGTGAAAAGGACATTTACAGTATCTGATTTTGCTTATGATGGGCAGATGAATTCGACGCTTTGCTCTTCAACCCGCTTTTTGATTAGTGATGAGGATTTTACGTCGTTGTTTGGAAAGGTAGGAGAAAAAGAATACCTGATTGAAGCCTATTTCGAGGATTTTTCCATGGCTTCGGATTATCAGACCGTTTATGAGCAGGAGAATTTACCAAAGGATGGTCAGGCGGTCACGTATGCCATGATTTTTTTACTCAGTGCCATGACAGACATTATGATGGCAATGGTCTTTTTACTGGTTGGAATTTTGTTAATTGCCATTGCATTGATGGTGCTTCGCTATACGATTCTTGTAACATTGGAGGAAGATAAGAAGGAAATCGGAACCATGAAGGCAATGGGCATTCCTTATAAGGAAATCAAAAAGTTATACTTTGACAAGATTCGTTTGTTGATGCTTTTAGGATGTATAGCAGGATATGTCGCAGCACTGTTTCTGTCTGATTCTTTATTTGGGCATATGAGCAGAACTTTTGGAAAAATGCCTTTGTCTATTTTGACGCTTATGACAGGTGTTGTGGTATGCGTACTTACTTATGGAATCATTCTGTTTTTTGCAGGAAGGGTATTGAAAAGCATCCGGAAGGCAGACATAGTGGAGACGCTTGTGTTGGAGAAAACGTTTGGAAAAGAACAGAACGGATATCGGCTGATAGGCATCTTTATGACGCTGGTGTCATTTCTTGTAATTGTACCTAATTTGATGGTAGATACCATGAAGGAAAAGGAATTCATGACCTATATGGGAGGATTTGTACATGATATTTTACTGGAAGTGGAGCAGGGGGACAATTTAGAAAAACGAAAAGAGGATGTGCAGGTACTTTTGGAAAAAGAGTTAGAGAAAGGAACTGTAATCGGTTTTGTATGCTTTCGAAAAGTACGACTTCAGGCATTAGACACAGAAGGTGAGCTTCAGGGTATTCACATTGATACGGGTAAAGCTGCAGGGGAAGGACTGCAATATGTAGCGGGAGAAAAACCGAAAAAGGAAACAGACATCATTCTTTCCTGCCTTATGGCGGAGTCACTTGGAAAGAACCTTGGTGATGAAATACTGATTGTGGAAAATGGGACAGTGCACACATTTACGGTCTGTGGCATTTATCAGGATGTGACAAGTGGCGGAAAGACAGCAAGAACGATGTATGATTTTTCCATGACGGCAGCAGAGAAATATGCTTATCAGATTGATGTTCGTACAGGACAAAAAGGAGAACAGCAGATAGAAGGCTGGAGACAGATGCTTGGAAAAGGGTACAGCATTGAATATATGGAGAAGTTTGTAGAACAGACAATGGGTGGAATTACAGCGCAGGTTGAGGGAGCGGCAGTTATGGCATTTTGGATAGGAATTGGTTTAATTATCCTGATAGCAGCACTGTTTTTGAAACTGCGTATGGTGAGTGAAGCTAACTTCTTTGCTGTGAAAAAGGCAATTGGTATTCCGTATCGGCAGATTTGCTTACAGGAGCTTTATCCGATTATGAAGGCAGGTGCAAAAGGGGGTGTCATTGGTGTCATATTATCTGTGCTTTTTGGTGATGATGCGGTAAGTATGATGTTTCGTGTACTCGGACTTGGTATTCAGAAATTGCAGTTTATTGCCTTTCCAATAGAAATATGTGTGATGATACCTGTGGTGCTATTGATAGTACTGACAGCCATTACCTTAGTGGCATGCAGGCAAATAAAAGGGATAGACATTACGGCGCACCTGAATGGAGGAGATTAGTGTGAAATTAGAAGTAAAGAACATGTATAAGGAATATGAGGGAAATGAGATTTTAAAGGACGTGCATTTGCAGATTGCAGATGGAGAGTTTGTTGCAGTCATGGGGCAGTCCGGATGTGGGAAGTCTACACTGCTGTATTGCGTGAGTGGCATGGACAGACCGACAAAAGGAGAAATCCTTTTTGGAGATGAGCCCACAGGGGCACTGAACATGTCTGCAACACGTGAGGTCATGGATATTTTGAATCGAATCAATCAGGAAGGAACAGCGATTCTTCTCGTGACACATGATGCCAAGGTGGCGGCCAGAGCAAGCAGAGTCATTTATCTTGAGGATGGCTGTGTAAAAGCAGAACTGACACTTGGAAAGTATGCAGAAGGGGATGTATGCCATCGGGAAGAAATGCTGAAAATGTGGTTGGGAAAGATGGGGTTCTAGTCTAGACAAAAAACGGGAAAACGATTATGCTCATAACTATGATAGTTCGGAATAGTTGTGAGCATACTTGTTTGGAGGTTATTTTGCAGGAAAGCAGGTTATTTAAAATAGTATATCAGTTATTGGAAAAAGGACATGTGACAGCACCGGAGCTTGCAAAGCAGTTTGAGGTATCAGTCAGAACAATTTATCGTGATATTGACGCATTGAGCGAAGCAGGAATTCCGGTTTATGCGGAAGCGGGAAGAAATGGTGGGATTTCTTTATTGGAAGACTTTACATTGAATAAAATATTGCTGTCTGCAAAAGAAAAGCAGGAAATACTTGCTTCTTTGCAAAGCTTGTCAGCGGTGGGGGCTTCTTATGATAAAGAAATAATGACAAAACTGTCAGCTCTTTTTCAAGAAAACGCACAAGACTGGTTTGAAGTGGATTTTTCGCGCTGGGGAGAAAAGTCAAAAGATAATGAAAAATTTGAAGATATCAAACATGCAGTGCTTGCACATAAAGCAATGAAAATTGTGTATGAAAGTACATATCATAGTGGTAGTGAGAGAATTATCCATCCATTAAAGCTGATGTATAAGGCAAAGGAATGGTATGTGAAAGCCTTTTGCACGCAAAAACAGGAGTTTCGCATTTTTAAACTGAATCGCATCATAGAGTGGGAAACACTTGCAGAAAAATTTGAACCTGTCCCTTTTCCTGAGTATAAAGAAACGGAACCTCAAAATGAAACAAATATAGTACTTCATTTTCCTAAAGAGATGGCATACAGAGTGTATGATGAGTTTGACAGAAATCAAGTAGAGCGTATACAAAATGGGGAACTGCTGGTTTCGGCACAAATGGTAGTAGATGACTGGCTGACAGGTTATCTGCTTTCTTTTGGTACACAGGTGGACATTGTGGAGCCTGCTCATTTACGAAGTACAATTGCACAAAAGGCAAAAGAGATTTACGAAAACCTGACATAGGATGTCAATATTTATCTGTTAAGCTTAATAAAAACGAAGGGTAGGTAATTGATATGGGAAGACCAACTACAAAACAGGATTTATTGGAAGCAGCAAATACAAATTATGAGGAACTAATGACATTTATCAGCAGCATGACCCAAAAAGAATTGGAGACACCTTTCAACTTTGAGGGACAACCAAGTAAGAAGGAAGCACATTGGAAGAGAGACAAGAATCTCAGGGATGTGCTTATTCATTTATATGAATGGCATGAGCTTCTTTTGCATTGGGTGGAAGCAAATACAAACGGCGAGGAAAAATCATTTTTGCCAAAGCCTTATAATTGGAAAACGTATGGGGCAATGAATGAGTTTTTTTGGAAAAAGCATCAGAATACTTCTCTGGAAGAAGCAAAAGAAATGCTGCAAGAATCGCATCAGGCTGCGATGAAGCTCGCAGAAGGACTATCCAATGAGGAGTTATTTTCAAAAGGTGTTTATAAATGGGTCGGAACCAGTACGCTTGGTTCCTATTTTGTAAGTAACACATCCAGTCATTATGCGTGGGCAATAAAAAAGCTGAAGGCGCATCGAAAAAATTGTAAGGAATGAGAAGGGCTGTAAAAAAGCCCGCGGTGCAAACGCAGTCCCTGACTGATAATCGAGAGATGTATTTTGGCATTTATTCAAGATACATCTCTTGATTTTTTATAAGCTGCTACTTTTTTAGGCGCTATTTTACAACCTCTTGTGACGATTTTGCGATGCTGTTAGTGGGCAATTTACTTTTACCCTGGGGATTTCAGTGTAAGTTTTATAGGAAGAAAATGAGGATTTCCTATAAAGATGATAATTTAAATGAGTCTTATAGGAAGGAAAAAGCGAAATCGCCGTAAGCTGAAACGCAGTTTTCCTATAAGAAAGTTAAAAGAGTAAATCTTATAGGACAAAAAAACAAGATTAGCCGTTGGTCATGATGTAAATCTCCTATAGAATTATCGCTATAAGTAAGTCTTATAGGATACACATGAATTCAAAGTAGAAAAATATTCAAAATTTCATACAAAAAGTCCTATAGGAATCTCTATTACAGATAACCTTATAGGAAATCCCAGCAGTCAAAACGACGCTGCTGGATTATTTTTCTTTTTCAGAGAGTTATTTTACACTCCCTTCTTTTTTTATTGTAGATAACAATTTCAATTAGATTAGTATAAAAATAGATTGCCAAGAAAAGATTTTATAGTTATAATACTTTTATAATCTAATTAGATAAAAATTAAAATAGAAAAAAGAAAGGCAAAAAGATATGAATAAAAATGTAATAGAAAAAATTATCAAAGCAAGTGGTATTAAGGCAGGGGAATTGGTGCTTCTTCACTTTTGGGGAGAGACAGAGGAAGAAGGCGTATTGAACGATTTTATGGAGGCTGTTGTGGCAGCGGGAGCAGCGCCTTTCGTATTGAGACAGAGTAGAATCAGAAATCAGAGTTTATTTAAGGTAGCAAAGGAAAGCTGCTTTTCTGAAAAGTATTTTTCTTTGTTTTCACAGGTGGATGCGGTACTTGATATTTTTACCTGTCAGCCGGTCGTATTAGGTGCAAAGTTAGAGGATGCACAAATGAAGCTGTATGGAAAATACATGTGTGATTTATTTGGTGCACTTGGTAAAGTAGAGCGTTTTTTACAGATTCGTATTCCAACTGCAGCCAATGCAATGGAATCCGGTCTGGAACCGGAAGATTTCATACAACGTATGGAAAAGGCTTATGATATTGATTATGAGGTATTAAAAAAAGAATGTAAGAAAAAATGTGATGAATTAAAAACTACTTCAGGCGTAGTGCTTACAACAGAGAATAATCACAAACTTGAGATTTGTTATGAAGGCAGAACCTGGATGAGTGATGCAGGGGATGGCGATATGCCTTGCGGTGAAGTTTTTATTGCTCCCGTAGAAAGCAGAACACAAGGTGAAATCTTTTATGAAACATTATTCCTTGAGGATGTAGGGGTGTTTAAAAATGTCACTTTCTCTGTGAAAGGTGGTGTGGTACAATATAGTGATAATCCACAGGTAAATGCATTTTTAGCAGAGCTTTCAGAACAGGACAGAACAGTTTGTGAACTTGGCTTTGGTATGAATGAACAGGTAAATGATTTATGTGGATATACTGTACTTGATGAAAAAATGCAGAATACTTTCCACATTGCAATCGGCAGTAATGTTATGTTTGGTGGAAATAATCAGGCGAATCTGCATATGGACTTTGTAGGAAAGGCAGTAGAAATAACCTACAAGTAAAAGCTATTGGCATGGGAGGAATGTAATGGAGCAATCAGAAAACAAGCATAAAAGAAGAGTCAGATATAAAGGAACACATCCACGTAAGTTCGAGGAAAAATACAAGGAGCTGAATCCTGAGAAATATGCGGATACGATTGCAAAAGTAATCAGCAAGGGAAGTACACCGGCGGGAATGCATATCTCTATCATGGTAAAGGAGATTCTGGACTTTTTGGAAATAAAGCCGGGTCAGACCGGACTTGATGCAACGCTTGGATATGGCGGACATACAAGAAAAATGCTGGAGCAATTGCAAGGAAGTGGTCATATCTATGGACTTGACGTGGATCCGATAGAGATTGTGAAAACAACACAGAGACTTCGCAATGCCGGCTTTGGAGAAGAAATCTTTACATCCATTCAGGAGAATTTTGCAAATATCGGCAAGGTGGCAGCAGAGCATGGACCTTTCCAGTTTATGCTTGCAGACTTGGGCGTATCTTCCATGCAGATAGACAACCCGGAAAGAGGGTTTTCCTATAAATTGGATGGACCGCTTGACTTAAGACTCAATCCGCAAAAGGGTGTATCGGCAGCAGAACGCTTGACACAGGTTTCAGAGGATGAGCTTATTGGTATGTTTGTGGAAAATTCTGATGAACCTTATGCAGAAGAAATTGCCGATGTAATTTGTAAGGAATTACGAAAGGGACAAAAAATTGACACTACAACAAAGCTGAGAGAATGTATTGAGACAGCTTTGGCTTTCCTTCCGGAGAATAAGGAAAAGAAAGATATTGTGAAAAAGAGCTGTCAGCGTGTATTCCAGGCACTTAGAATTGACGTGAACAGCGAATTTGAGGTGTTAGACCAATTCCTAGACAGTTTGCCTGAGGTTCTGGCAGATGGCGGTAGAGTGGCGATTCTGACTTTCCATTCAGGTGAGGATAGAATGGTGAAAAAGGCTTTCAAGAGATATTATAAAGCAGGTATCTTTCGAGAAATTTCCGAAGATGTTATTCGCCCAAGTGCGGAGGAATGCCGAAATAATGGCAGAGCACGTTCCACGAAAATGCGTTGGGCGATTAAAAATTAAAGAAACTTGTGTAAGTATTTGCATAATACCTGTTTAAATGTCTTTCCTTTTGTTAAAAACAGAAAATTAAAAGAAAGTATTCCAAAAGGCAGAAAATAGTGTTATACTAATTATAGTATGAGGTTATATACCAAGCATCAAGGAAAGGTGGTAGTGTCTTTGGCTAAAATATTAATTGTAGATGACGCAGCATTCATGCGTATGACGATAAAGAAAATGCTGGAAGCACATAATCATATAGTTATTGGAGAAGCAGAAAATGGTATAGAAGCAGTAAAAAAATTTGCAGAGCTTTTACCTGATGTAGTACTGCTTGACATTACAATGCCGGAAATGAATGGTGTAGATGCATTAAAAAGAATAAAGGAAATGGATAAAGATGCAAAAGTAGTTATTTGCTCAGCGATGGGACAACAGACTATGGTGGCACAGGCAATTCAGTACGGAGCAAAGGACTTTATTGTAAAACCTTTTCAGGAAGACCGGTTAATTGCGGCAGTGGAAAAAGTAATGAGCCGATAAAAATAAAAAAAATAGAAATAACGGTAGACAATCCGTTATTTTTGTTGTATGATAAGGAAAACGTTTTCTGGAAAACGTTTTCTAATACACAGAAGTTGGAAACGATTCCAACATAGAAAGGATGGCCAGATGGTATCAATCAGAGATGTTGCAAAGCATGCAGGCGTGGCAATCTCGACTGTGTCCAAGGTGTTAAATCATTATCCGAATGTAAGTGAGGAAACCAGGAAAAAGGTAAATGATGCCATTGAAGAACTGGGGTTTGTGCCAAATTCCATAGCAGCGGCGTTATCTTCCAAAAAGTCAGGACGTGTTGCACTGCTTTTAGATGTGAACAGACATGTTCAGACAGTAGATGAAATTCCAATGCAATACATTGTAGGTGCGATTAATCGTGCCAAGGAATTGAATTTGGATGTGATTACTGTATTTTTTACCATGATACAGGAAATGAGTGTAGAAGAAATGGTTCGCTATTTTCAATCACAAAGTATTGAAGGACTGGTCATTTGCGGTATGTCAAAGCAGGATATCGCTTTGCATAAGCTGATACACACAGGAAAATTTAAGGTTGTGCTGATTGATGCGCCCTATGTGAATGCAAATACTTCTGCTATTCATATAGACCATACAAAGGCACAATATGAGGTAGCAAAGGAAACCATTCTTGCGAATAAGTGTCGGAGAATACTATATATTGCAGGAAAAAAGAATGGATATGTTTCAGAGGAACGCATGCAGGGAATGAATGAGCTTGCAAAAGAGTTAGGACTTACGATTTTTACAAGAGTTGGTAATTTCAGCGAGCTTCAGGCAAGAGAAATTACTTTAAAGTATGCCAGAAAAAAGGATGCCATTATCTGTGCGTCAGATATGATGGCAATTGGTGCCATGAAAGCCTTGATAGACATGGATATTTTCAGACCGGTTAGTGGATTTGACGGTATCAGTCTGATGGGATACGCAGGCAAACAGATGCACACAGTAAAACAGAACTTTAAAGATATTGCTTCAAGAGCAATTGATGAAGTGGATAAATTAATGAAAGGACAGACGGGTCAGGAAATTATTGTTCCGCACGAATTAATTCGTATGGAGTATCTGGATGTTATTTCTTAATGAAAAGAAAGTAGTGGAGGTAACTATGAACGTAAAAACAAATTTAGAAGCAGTAACACAGAAAATGTATGGAAAGAGCATTAAGGAAGTAGATGACAAACAGCTTTACTTTGCTATTTTGCAGATGACAAAGGAAATGATGGAAGGCAAAGGTGTCATAAAGGGCGAAAAGAAAGTTTACTACATTTCAGCTGAATTCTTAATTGGTAAATTACTTTCCAACAACCTGATTAACCTTGGAATTTATGAAGAATTAGAAACAGCATTAAAGGAAGAAGGCAAAGAGTTAAGCAAAATTGAAGAAATTGAGCCGGAACCATCTCTTGGTAATGGTGGTCTTGGAAGACTTGCAGCTTGTTTCTTAGATTCTATTGCATCTCTTGGACTCCCAGGAGACGGTATTGGCTTAAATTATCATTTCGGTTTATTTAAGCAGGTATTTAAGGACAGACAGCAGACAGCTGAGAAAAATGATTGGATTGAAGCACAGTCATGGCTTACTAAGACAGATATTTCTTTCCCTGTTTATTTTGGAAAGAAAAAGGTAATGTCAAGATTATATGACATTGATGTCATTGGTTATGAGCAGGGCATCAACAAGCTTCATTTATTTGATATTGAAACAGTAGATGAAAGCATCGTAAAAGATGGTATTGATTTTGATAAAGAAGATGTTGATAAAAACTTAACATTATTTTTATATCCGGATGATTCTGATGAAGCTGGGCAGATGCTTCGTATTTATCAGCAGTACTTCATGGTATGTAACGGTGCACAGTTGATTTTGAAAGAAATGAAAGAGAATGGCTATGACTTACATAAGATGTATGAGCATGCTGTTATCCAGATTAATGATACTCATCCAACAATGGTTATTCCTGAGCTTATCCGTATCTTAACAGAGGAAGAAGGCTTCGAGATGGAAGAAGCTATTGATGTTGTAAGCAAGACTTGTGCATATACAAACCACACAATTCTTGCAGAAGCTTTAGAGAAATGGCCAATCAAGTACTTACAGAAAGTAGTACCTCAGTTAATGCCAATTATCTGGGAATTAGATAAGAGAGCAGCTATTAAGTACGATGATCCAAAGGTACAGATTATCGATAAGGACTTGAGAGTACATATGGCTCATATCGATATCCACTATGGTTTCTCTGTAAATGGTGTTGCTGCTATTCATACAGAAATCTTAAAGAATACAGAGTTAAATCATTTTTATAAGATTTATCCTGAAAAGTTCAATAATAAGACAAATGGTATTACCTTTAGAAGATGGCTGTTATCATGTAACAGAGAGCTTGCTAATGCTATTAGCAATAAGATTGGTACTGGCTTCAAAAAGGATGCAGATGAGTTGGAAAAATTATTACAGTTTAAAGATGATGATGCATTCTTA
>CAMBAN010000009.1 GCA_945864145.1 uncultured Lachnospiraceae bacterium
TTATAAGCATCACAGCGATTTTTTTCTTTTTCAACTGTCAAAGACAGGATTATATATACGAAGGTAACTTCTGTCAACTATTTTTTTAATTTTTTTACAAATTATTTTCCAGCAAAAAAAGCAAGCTTTATGGTACTCATTTTGTTACAAAAACAGAGGCAATTTCCAAATCCTCCGGTGTGGTTATCTTGATATTTCTATAGCTGCCTTCTACAAGCTTCACAGGAGTATCACTAAAATATTCTATTACCATTGCATCATCTGTAATTTTTACACCATTTTCCAAGAGAATTTTCTCCTGTTCCATAAGCCTGGTATAACAGTCCATAACTAAATCATGCCAAAACACTTGAGGAGTTTGTATTTGCCATACAAAGGCTCGATTAGGAGTATCTTTTACAAAACCACTTTCATCTGCAATTTTTACGGTATCCTTTACAGGCATTCCAAGGACACAGGCGCCACTTTCTTTTACTGCATCATATGCCCTCTGTAACATGTCCTCTGACAAAAAGGGTCTTGCCCCATCATGGATATATACAATATCATTTTTCCAACTGATTGCCTGTAAGCCCTGATAAACCGAATGATATCTTTCCTTTCCACCTGTCACCACAGCTCTGATTTTATGAAAACCATATTTTTCAATAATTTCCTTCTGACAGTATTCCTGCTCTCCTTCACCGACTACAAGGACAATATCATCAATAAAGGATTTTTCCAGGCAATCAAGTGTATAGAAAAGAACCGGCTTATCTTTTATTAAAAGATACTGTTTACGCACTTTGGTATTCATGCGTTTTCCCTGACCTGCCGCCAAAACGATAACTGTTGTATGCTCCATTAACGTTCTCCTAACTTCAAATTTGGTACAGCGTTCAAATCATAACCGCTTCTGATACCTTTGATATAATCATAGTAGCCTGCTGCTCCTATCATTGCAGCGTTATCAGTACATAAAACAGGAGACGGATAGTAGAAGGTCACACCATTCTTTTTACATGCCTCCTGCATAGCACTTCGTAAAGCAGAATTTGATGCTACACCACCTGCAATTGCAAGCTTTGTAAAGCCATATTCTTTTACTGCAAGCATTGCATGCTCCACTAATACATCTACTACTGACTTTTGGAAAGAAGCTGCTACATCTGCCTGTTTTACTTCTATTCCTTTCATTTCACAACTGTTCAGATAATTTAGAACTGCTGATTTTAGACCACTAAAGCTAAAATCATATACTGCATCTGATACTTTTGCTCTTGGAAAGCTGATTGCTTCCGGATTTCCTTCTTTGGCTACTTTATCGATTTTAGGTCCGCCAGGATAGCCTAACCCAATTGCTCTTGCCACTTTATCAAAAGCCTCTCCTGCCGCATCATCCCTGGTTTTTCCAAGGATTTCATACTCACCATAATCCTTTACTACTACTAAGTGCGTATGACCTCCTGAAACTACGAGACAGGCAAAGGGTGGCTCTAACTCCTTATTTTCTATATAATTGGCACTGATATGTCCTTCTATATGATGTACCCCTACTAAGGGCTTTCCTGTCGCAAAGGCAATCGCTTTTGCTGCTGAAACGCCTACTAAAAGAGCACCTACCAGACCAGGTCCATAGGTTACTGCAATTGCTGTAATATCATCCATAGTAACCTCAGCTTCCTTTAGTGCCTCTTCTACTACCTGATTTACTTTTTCAATATGCTTTCTTGATGCAATTTCCGGAACAACGCCTCCATACAAAGTGTGCAATGCAATTTGAGAAGAAATAATGTTTGAAAGCACTTCTCTTCCGTTTTTTACAACTGCTGCTGCGGTTTCATCGCAGGAGCTTTCTATTGCAAGAATTAATACATCCTTTTCGTTTTTCATATGAATCTCCATTCTAAAAGAAAAAGTCTCCCTGCCGTTGCAGAAAGACCCTTTCCTATTTATTGTGCTTCATCCGTATCATTTTTAAATCCTAATATTTTCCAATGACCGTCTGCATCTTTTCTCAGCTCATAAATCAGCTTTGAGCTGGAATAATAAGTTCCTGATTTGATGGTATAGGTACAATACAATTTTGCACATTCTCTACCTTCAATCATTGCAGTTTCTACATCTGTACTATTTGATGGCGTATAGGAGGTAATTGTGTATTTGTTTTCTGCATAATCTGCAATTGCTTCCTTTAGCCCGGACAACAGATTTTCTCTTGGATTTTTTTCAAGCAGCTCATCATCATATAAGGCAATCATTTTATCTAACATTGCCTCAAGCTGTTCGTCTGTATAGGTCTCATTATACAGACATTTCATAATCTCACTATAATATTTTACAACTTCCTTTGGTGTTGGCGGATAATCTTTATCCAGATTTCGCAGTAATACATCCTGCACTGCCGTCACTACTGTTTCTTCCTCTGTTTTTGTCTTATTCGACAGATAAAAATAGTAACTTCCTACCAACGCAACCATAATAACCGCAAGTATTATCGGTTTCCATTTTTTCCCCATATTTACATCCCCCTTACTTTGCTATGCCTTTGTTTGCTCCTTTTCGTCTTCAAAGAGTAATTCCTCACTCCAGCCATCTTTTGCAATATATGTTTCTTTGAAAATTGCTCTTACTTCTTTAGTATATTCCTCAGGTCTGGTCAGAGATGGTGAATAATGTGTCAGCCACATTTTTGTTACCTGCGCATCCTTTGCCATCTGCGCGGCCTCGTAAAAGGTCATGTGCTTGTACTCCTTAGCCTTTTGTTTTTTATCAGGCTCGCCGTACATTCCCTCACATATAAATAAATCAGCATTTTTTGCATTTTTCACAATACCCTCTGTTGGTCTTGAGTCTGTACAATAGGTCACTTTTATGCCTTTTCGTTCTTCGCCCATAACCATGTCAGGTGTGAAAATCCCTTCCGGAAGTGTAATCGTCTCTCCCCTTTGTAAATGACTCCAATACTTCCTGTCTAAGCCTAATGCCAACGCTTTATCTAATTGAAATTTTCCTTTTCTTTCTATTATAATGTTGTATCCATAGCAAACTACATTGTGATTGACGCGAAAGGCTTCTATACGAAATCCGTCAAAAGAAAAAGTCTGCTCCGGTTCTGTTAACTCCAGATATTGAATTTCAAACGGTAATTCTGGTGCCACAACACGAAGTGCATTTACAACTCTTGCAAGCCCTTTGGGGCCAATCATCAAAAGCGGCGTCCTTTTTTCTGCATTCCCCATGGTAAGCAGCATACCCGGAAGTCCTGAAATATGGTCTGCATGATAATGAGTAAAACACATAATATCAATAGGTTTGGGACTCCAGCCTTTTTCCTTCATGGCAACCTGTGTACCCTCACCACAATCTACCAGTATACTGGTGCCATTATATCTTGCCATCAGTGAAGTCAGCCATCTATAGGGAAGTGGCATCATTCCACCAGTTCCTAACAAACATAAATCTAACATGTATCTAAAGCCTTTCTATATACAATTCTACAGTCTTTTCCACATAATAACTGCATTGTCCTTTGGTTTTTCATAAAAACCTGGTCTTACTCCTTCTGAAACAAAACCTAACTTTTCATAAAGACCTCTGGCCGGTATATTTTTTTCTCTTACCTCCAGGGTAAAAGCTTCTATTTTTCTTTCTTCTATGCCTATTTGTATGATTTTTTCCAATAGACCTGTTGCAATATGCTTTCCTCTGTGTGCCTCCAAAACAGCCACATTAGAAATGTCTCCCTCTCCAAGAATATCTGTCAGCATACATCCGCCAAGAATTTCTCCCTGTTCCTCTGCTACCAGATAAATACGGTTCGGATTTTTCAAAATATCTGCAAAATCCTGTCTTTTCCAAGGCATGGAAAAACAGGTTTCCTCCAATGCAGTTACTTGTTCTAAATCTTTTTCCTCCATATATCGGATTAGCATTGTTTTTCCAGCCTTTCTCTTTCCGCCTGTGATAGACGCAAATAATCCGGCTCATGCTCTGCTGCCGTCTGTATTTTTCCTGCAGCAAACAATTCTTCTCCCAAAGCTGCCACACAGGCTGCCCGCTGTCTGTTACAGCTTGCCGGTGCAAAGGAATAAGGTACTTTTATCAATTCTTCTATTTTTTCTTTATATACAGTTACCCCATCGCCTAAGAAAATAACTTCTTTTCCAAGGGTATTGAGTTTTTCAATGATTTCCTGCAATTCTACTGCACACTGCGGTAGTATTTCCTCAAGCTGATAATCGCTTGCATTTTCTTGCTTTGCAAATGAGTAGATACCTGTATATACTTGATTTCTACGAGCGTCCATCAGTGGACATACCAGCTTGTCTGTTCCATACAGATTGTATGCCAGTGCATCTACTGTTTTCACAGGCACAATTGGTAAATTTAGTGCAAGACCTAAGCCCTTTGCTGTTGCTGAACCGATACGAAGTCCGGTAAATGACCCCGGTCCTGCTGCTACTGCAATAGCATCCAGCGTAGAAAGGTCAAGTTCAATCATTTTTTTTACTTCATCTAACATAGGCAGCAATGTCTGCGAATGTGTTTTTTTGTAATTCATGGTATATTCTGCAATCAAATTGTCATTTTCCATGACTGCTACTGATGCAACCAACCCTGAACTGTCTAAAGCTAATATTTTCATTCTTCTATTTCAATCCTCCGGTAATCAAAACCTTTTTCCAGGTCCTTTTCAATCGTAATGCGTTTTGCATCCTCCGGAATGATTTCCGAAATCAGCTCCGCCCATTCAATGATGCAAAGACCTTCTCCGTAAAAATAATCCTGATAACCGATTTCCTCCATTTCTTCTACATCTCCGATGCGATATACATCAAAATGATAGAAAGGAATACGTCCATCCTCATATACCTGTACAATGGTAAAGGTAGGGCTGTTCACCGGCTCTGTGATGCCAAGCCCGTCTGCGACACCCTGCGTAAATACTGTCTTTCCAACGCCAAGGTCTCCGTTTAAGGTATATATTTGTCCCGGTTTTGCCTCTTTCCCAAGCTTTTTGCCAAGCTCGTAGGTTTCTTCGGCACTCCATGTTTCTACTACCATTTACTCTTTTCCTGCTTTCACTGTTTGATTTTTACTTTTTTAGGCTCCATGTGAGTAGAAATCATCGCAATCAATGCTTCCTTTTTTTCACCTAAATCGCTTTTCGGAAAAATAGAAGCAGTTGTCCTTGAAGTATATAAAATAATACTCTGATTTGTGGAAATTGCTTTATAACAGCTTTCCCAGCTTTGTGTTTCCTCCGTATCATCCTGTGAAACACTAATGCCTTCTTCTGTCATTTTGTAATGAAGCGGCTTTTTAAAAGCCGGCGAATTTTGCACCTGCTGATGTGCTTTCACATATAGATTGACCGGCAGATAAAATATCACAACTAAACCGGCTATCAGATAAATCGGATAGCGTGTCATCGCAAAGCCCATAATTAAAAAAACACCGACTACTGTCCCCATAATTCCAGACATACTGTTATAGGTATGCTGTAGTAAATAATCGTACATTGCCTTCGGTGTCATCTTTACGTCAAATTCCAATTCCATAGAGCTGTCTCCCCTTTGTGTCTTTCTTTTACCCGAAAAAGCACCTGCAAAACACAGGTGCCTCATTATTTACTTACTTCTATTATAACGAAATCTTCCCAAAGTGCAAGCACCGGGAAGATTTCTTCATTTTATATTTATATATGTACTTTGTTTATGCTACCTTTTTCACAGATACATTATCATAAGATGCCTTTAAAATTGGGCTTAATGGTTTGTATACTAAGAAAGTCAGGACAGAAACGCCTGCACCTTTTATCAGATTTAAAGGAGCTACACAGTATGCAACAAAAGTAAAGACATCGTCAACGCTTGCATGAATGGCGGTTCCTGCTGCAATCAGGTTTTCCATTGGTGTATGATAAAGAGCAGAAAATGCCGGCAATAAATATACTGCATTAAATAAGGTACCAAAAATTGTCATAACAATTGTTCCTACCACACAACCTGCAATCGCAAAGCTCTTTTTCTTTTTGATATGATAAATGATTGTTGCAGGAAGTACCATCGAACAGCCTACACAGAAATTCGCAAATTCCCCTACAAAAGCAGTGCTTGTCGGTCTAAACATTAACTTAATAATAATTTTAATCAGCTCAGTCAAAACGCCCGCAACCGGTCCAAAAGCGAAACCACAAATCAAAACAGGTAATTCGCTGGGATCTACCTTATAAAAATCAGGAGCAATACCGATAGGGAACTCTATCAATGCCATGAAAACACCGGCAATTGCTGAAAACATACCTATCATTGCCATTTTTCTTGTGGTCAATATTTTAGTGTTTTTTTCACCGTTAACTTTTTGGATGATTTTTTCGGCAATAATTGCTACTAAAATCAACGCTAAAGCAATGCCTAAAAACTCCAGAACAAAAGTTACATTTTCTACAATGTTGGAAATAAATTTACTCATAGATGAAAACCTCTCTTTTTTATTCTTTTGTTCCTCTCAGGAAAACTTATACAAAAAAGAAAACCCCGGAATAAATCCGGGGTGCACATGCTAATCCATTATCTTCTATACATATGGAATGGTCTGTGTATCTTCTCTCATCCAGACTGTACTGTCGGTTATGGAATCACACCATATCAGCCGCATTACGCGGGTCGCGGACTTTACCGCCGGTTGGGACTTTCACCCTACCCCGAAGAACAAGTTCATATTACCATATATCTACCATAAGCGCAATAGGTATGTTAAGAAAATATCAAAGTTCTACTTATCCAAACGCATCGTTAAGGAAATTCTTTTCTTTGCCATATCTACATCCATGACTTTCACGTCAACGATGTCACCTACGCTGACTGCTTCCAACGGATGCTTAATGTATTTGTCTGTAATCTGGGAAATGTGTACCAGACCGTCCTGATGTACACCGATATCTACAAACACACCAAAGTCAATGACATTTCTGACTGTTCCTTTCAAAATCATGCCTGGTTTTAAATCCTTCATATCTAAAACGTCACTTCTTAAAATCGGAGCAGGCATATCCTCACGAGGGTCTCGTGCAGGCTTTTCTAATTCCTTTAAAATATCTGTCAAAGTAATTTCTCCAATGCCAAGCTCCTCTGCAAGCTTCTTTTTATCCGTAATTTTCTTTTCTAATCCGCTTGTTGTCTTTTCAGGCTCCATCACAGCAGTTGCTGTCTGTGGCTCTGTTTCCATCGTCATACCGTTCATAGCTGCTGCAAGTGCCTTTCCCATAGCAGTATTGGTATTGCGGATAACAACATTTTTCTGTTTTGGCTTCTTAGGCTGTTGTTTAGGCTGCTGTGGCTTTGCTTTGGTGGAAGCTGCTTTTTTCTGAATTTCTTTTAAGTCTTCCATCGTTAAATTTAACTTCTTTAACAGTTCTTCTGCTGCCGCATAAGACTCAGGATGTACACTTGTTGCATCTAATGGGTTATCTCCATCTGAAATTCTCATAAAGCCTGCGCACTGCTCAAATGCTTTTGGTCCAAGCTTTGCTACCTTTAACAATTGTTTACGGTTAGTAAATCTACCGTTTGTTTCTCTGTATTCTACGATATTTTTCGCAATTGTCTTTGAAATACCAGAAATATACTCCAATAAGGATACAGAGGCTGTGTTCAAATCTACTCCGACCTTATTCACGGAGTCTTCTACTACACCTGTTAAAGCTTCACTCAGCTTTTTCTGGTTCATATCATGCTGGTACTGACCAACGCCAATGGATTTTGGGTCAATTTTTACAAGCTCGGCAAGCGGGTCCTGTAAACGTCTTGCAATAGAAGCTGCACTTCTTTGTCCTACATCAAAATTCGGAAATTCTTCTGTTGCAAGCTTACTTGCAGAATATACAGAGGCTCCTGCTTCATTTACGATAACGTACTGAACCGGTGTATCTAATTCCTTAATCAGTTCTACAATGACCTGCTCTGATTCTCTTGATGCGGTACCATTTCCTACGGAAATCAGACTGACATTATATTTCTTAATCAGCTTTTTCAGCTCTGCTTTTGCCTCTTCTACTTTATTTTGTGGTGCTGTTGGGTAAATTACCTTGGTATCCAATACCTTTCCTGTTTCATCTACAACTGCAAGCTTACAACCTGTTCTGAAAGCAGGGTCCCATCCTAATACCACTTTTCCTGCAATAGGAGGCTGCATCAAAAGCTGTTCCAGATTTTTTCCAAATACGGAAATAGCACCATCCTCTGCCTTTTCAGTCAATTCATTTCTGATATCACGCTCGATGGCCGGTGCAATCAATCTCTGATAGCTGTCTGCAATCGTCTCTACCAAAGCTGCCTTTGTGTTTTCATTGTCATTTGTAATGAGCTTTGTTTCCAGGAAACGGATAATTCTTTCTTCCGGTGCTTCGATTTTAATGTTTAAGATTTTTTCACTTTCTCCACGGTTCAGTGCAAGTACTCTGTGTCCTGCAATCTTACTTACAGGCTCCTCATAGGCATAGTACATTTCATATACGCTTTGTGCCTTTTCATCTTTTGCCTGGCTGATAACCTTTCCTTCTGTAAAGGTAGCCTCTCTGATATAAGCTCTGTAATCTGCATTATCGGAAATCATTTCCGCGATGATATCCTTAGCACCCTGAATGGCTTCTGCTGCATTTTTTACTTCCTTTTCCTCAGATACAAAAGCAAGCGCCTCTTCCTCTAAGGTCTTGTCAGTCTGCTGTGCTAAAATAATCTGTGCAAGTCCTTCTAAGCCCTTTTCTTTTGCCACACTTGCTCTTGTTTTTCTCTTTGGTCTGTATGGACGGTACAAATCCTCTACTACTACCATTGTCTCTGCAGCAACAATTTTTGCCTTTAACTCTTCTGTTAACTGTCCCTGCTCTTCAATGCTCTTTAATACCTGCTCCTTTTTCTCCTCCAAATTACGAAGGTAAAGCAATCTTTCATGCAGATTACGTAATACTTCATCATTTAAGGAACCTGTCACCTCTTTACGGTAACGAGAGATAAAAGGAATGGTATTTCCTTCATCTATCAATTTTACAGCAGCCTCAACCTGCCATTTTTCAATCTTTAATTCTTCTTTCAGCTTCAGTATGATATCCATGTATCTCCTTGCCCTTTCTTAAAAATGTATCTTATTTATTATACTAAATCCCACATGGTCATTCAAGAAAGAATTGTTTTACATAACCAAAAGTGCTAAAATAGAAGAAAATTGTCTATTTGAAAACAAGGAAGGGATTTTACTATGAGACAATATAAAACATTTTCAGAATTAAAGCTTCTTTCCAAACGCCAAATGAGCGGACATACGGGTATTTTAATCTGTGCCTTAATTGTACAGGAGCTGATTCTTTTTTTAGCTACTTCACTGGTAGTTTCCTTTATTCCGGGAACAGATATCCTTAGTAACACACTTTACTATGTGGTTACCTTTATCATCCAGCTGCTTTCCGGTCTTTTGCAGGCGGGCTGTTGCCTGATGTATCTGAATTGTGCCTGCAATATGCCGTTTCATATTGGTAATCTGTTTCATTGCTTTACCAATAATCCGGACAAGGTCATTAAAATTGAACTTCTTTTAGCGGTTATCAATTGTATCTGTATGTTACCGTCAGATATCTTGGTTTGGATGACCCCAAATGCCTTAAGCTATGACCAGTTGCTGTTTATTGCCTTTGTTACCATGCTTTGTACGCTACTCTATGCTTTGATTACTTTAGCTTTTGTACCTGTTTTCTATATTATGTTTGACTATCCGCAGTTTACTGTAAGAGAAATCTATCAGAAGAGTATGCAGGTTATGAAGGGTAATAAAATTCGCTATCTGCTTTTACAGCTTAGCTTTTTCCCATGGTTTTTGTTAAGTATGTTCACTTTATGTATCCCCTTATTCTGGGTTGTTCCTTATATGAATATGACTAACACAAACTTCTATTTGGATATCATGGCTGCAAGCAACAGACAATCAGAAAACATTTATTAATTCGAATTTGTCCTAGTAACGAAACAGAGGGCGTATCTTAGGTTGGTTTAAGATACACCCTCTGTTTTTATATCATTATTCTTTCACCGCGCCGGCAGAAACTCCTGCAACGAGGAATTTGGAAAGTGCAAAGTATAAAGCAACAATCGGCACTGCAATAAAGATAGAGCCTGCTGCAAATCTCGTAAATTGTGTTTCATCCAAATGCATCAATCCAACCGCAACTGTCCACAAATCCTTATTCTTTAATAAGAGATTTGGTAGAATGAAGTCACTCCACGGCCATGCAAACTGTGTCAGAGCCGTATAAACGATAATCGGCTTGGAAAGTGGCAATGTGATTTTCCAGAATATTTTGAAATTCGTAGCGCCATCAATTCGTGCCGCCTCGTAAATGGAATTTGATATCGTATCAAAATATCCCTTCTGTACCAGATATCCCATTGGCGCACCTGCTGCATAGATGAATATAAGACTCCATAGCTGATTGATCAGATTAAAATTCACCATCAAAAGATAGATTGCAGTCATCCCCATAAAGCTTGGGAACATACTAAGGACCAAGGTTGATTTCATCAGCACCTTCTTACTTTTAAATTGAAAACGACTAATCGTATATGCTGTTAAAATAATCAGTATCGTTCCTATCAGGCTTGAAAAAACAGCCACAAAAAGCGTATTTTTCAGCCAGTTAGGATAATCGTACATGGTTGTGTCCTGAAAAAGCTTTTGATACCCTGTAAAGCTAAAGCTCTTGGGAAAAAAGCCTTCTAAATCATAGATGGAACCACTTTTTGAAAAAGATGCCATAATCAGCCATAGTACCGGAAAAAAGAAGAAAATACATACCACAATCAGTACAATATGCGTTACAATCGTATCCACTATCCTGTTTTTATTTCTATGTTTCATCGGAAGGTATCCTCCTTTTTATAGGCTGAGCTTCTCACATAAACAAGCAGTGAGAAAAAAGAAGTAAGGATGAAAATGATTAAGCTTACTGCCGCACCAATTCCATAATAATTATTGTCAATGGACAGGTTATACAACCAGTTAATCAATAAATCCGTATCACTTGCCAAAAAATAGCCATCCATATACAGACCTCCGCGCAGAAAATAAAAGATACCGAAATTATTGAAATTACCAATAAAATTCGTTATCAACACCGGTGTGGTCGAAAAAACAACAAATGGTAATGTTATTTTGGTAAACTGCTTCCATTTTGTAGCGCCATCGATGCTGGCAGCCTCATACAAATCTGTATTCATGTTGGATAAAATTCCTGTTGCAAGGAGCATGGAGGTTGGAATGGAAATCCATGCATTTACTACCAGTCCAATCAGTTTCGCCTTCACCCCTGCATCAATATCCAGAAACCCAATCGCATTTCCACCGTTTGATGTAATATAGTAATTAATTGGTCCACCATAAGAAAACAGGAACTTAAAGGCAAGTAAGGTAATAAAGCCGGGAACCGCATAAGCAAGTATCGGAAAAGCACGCCAAAAGCTTTTTCCTTTTACGCATTTCTTATTCAGTAAAAGTGCAAGTCCAAGACCCCCAAAATAATTTAGAAAAGTTGACGTAAATGCCCATATGAGATTCCATCCCAAAATTCGAAAAAACGTATCCTTTATTTCTGCTAAGGACAAAATCTTACGAAAATTGTCAAATCCAATCCAGTCAACAAGCTTTGGTGGTACGATGTCTCCTCCATAATTGGTAAAGGCAATCAAAATCATAAACAATATTGGCAATACATTGAAGACAAGTACCCCTGCCACAGGTATTGCAAGTGCAGCAATATAAAACTTCCTGTCGAAAAAAATGCTTACTGCCCTGGCAAATCCGGGAAGTGCCTTTCCTGTACGCACTTTTTTGTCACATTCCAAAATATCACGCACATTAGATGCATGTATCACAAGAAAAACGGCAATCACGATGAAAGCCAGCAAACCACGAAGCAACATGATGACGGAATCATCTCCTGTTGTTCCAAGCCACGGATCAGTTTCTTCTGTTCCCAGGGTAAAAAAGCCTGCGATATCTTTTATCCCCGTAGTTATCATATAAAGAAGCGTTCCTGCAAAAACAGAAAGATACAGCAATCCTTTTATCCATTGCTTATAGCATAATTGTCCTAAGCCCATAATGATTAGAGATGCTCTTACCGGAACTGACATTTGTGTCAGTGTTTGATTCTTTTTCATTTCCTAATCCCTCTATCCACTATTCTGACAATGTGTAAATTGCATCATAAATATTTTTGTTGACTGTTTCCATCGCTGCCTGGAAGTTTTCTTTGGAAGTGTACTTGGCAGACTCTCCCTTCTTTTCACGAAAAGCATCCTTTGCAATATCACCCATTACAGTCTGTGTCGGAACCCAAATCTGGTCAACTGCCTTTATGGATGGCATCAGATAAATTCTTCCATCTGCAAGGCTGTTGAATATCATATCTGTTGTATCTCCACATTCCTTTGCTACATCAGAACGTGTTGGTGCAATTCCTAACATATCTGCTCTGGTCTTTATCATTTCATAACCTGTTGCAAAGTTTACAAATTCAACACTGGCTTCTCTATATTTCGTATAAGAGCTGATACCATATCCGTTCACACCACCCATGACAACCGTATCAACCCAATCAGCCTCATTCATTTCTTCACTCTTCTGACTTAAATCACCATTTGCAGGCATGCATGATGGAAGCTCGACCATTTGCAGATTTTCCTTTGCCTTAGTCTTAGCTTCTTCCTCTGTTAAGCCTTCTGCTTCATAATGCAAAGACAGCTTTTCAAGGAAAAGGCTATAGGTATCAGGCGTTGATACTGCACAGAAATAGCTTCCATCTGCAAGCTTTTCATAACGATTTAGTGTAATCGTATCGTCAATACATCCTTCATTCATAAGTCCGGCCATCTGTTTTAAGGCACTCATACCGGCTGCTGTATTTCCTGCTGCAAAACCGATATCTTCCGCATTTAAGGTACCATCCTCTGTTTCACCAAAAACATATCCACCATAAGAAAAGATAAATTGTGAAGACAGATACAGATTATTTAAGGATGCCATAAAGCCATATTGTCCATCCTGATTTGCACTCGTATCCGTTTCCCTCAAATATTGAGAGAATGCATACAAATCATTCCAGTTTTCCAGAAAATCCGGTTTTTGATTGCCATCTTTATCCCATACTTCTTCCCAATCCTCCGGGAGCATATCTGTACGGTAAAATAGCATTGGCTCCTGAATATTTACCGGAACACCACAGTAATATTCTTTTCCATCCAACGTCATTTTAAAAGCATCCCACGCTTCTTCCGGTACGTATTCATAACATGCAAAATCTTCAATTGTAAGTGGAAGAATATGCTTATCCTCTGCATAAGTCATCAACTTGTCATTTGCCTGGTATAATACATCAGGACCATACCCATAAGGTCCGTTTGCTGCTAAATCTGTATATTCATCCATATTGGCATCGACTGCCTGAATTCCTTTCTCTGCATATGCAGCATTAAACGCATCCAGTAACTCCTGTAAATACCCTTCTGATTTTGCAGTATCATTCTCCAAAATATGTAAAACAATCTGCTCTGTCGTTTCTTTCGTTTTCTCTGATACTGCTTCACTTCCGCTTTCACTGCTTCCACATCCGACAAGCCCTGCTGCCATGGAAAATACCATACCTGTTGCCAAAACCCTTGCTATTTCCCTATTCATGATTGCCAACTCCTTCCTCACACGTTAAAAGCTCCAGTTGTTCTTTCTTCTTCTCTACTGTTATGCTGCAGCTTCTGGCTTTTTGCTTATATCCTTGTGTTATGACATCTGTGTCAGTATTGTTTATTCTCAAAGTAACTACAGTATCCTCTGCCTGATGCACCAAATAGAATACCTTATCCTCTGCATAAATCTGACACTTTCCTTCTGCTATTATATATCTTTTTCTGATGTTGGAAAGTCTGTTCAGTAATGTATAAATATCAGCATACTCACCATCTTTATCTGCTTTTTCCCAATCCATACATCTTCGACAGTCAGGATCATAGCCACCCGGAATCAATATTTCCGTTCCGTAAAAGATACAAGGTGTTCCAGGGAAAAGATACAACAGGCAAAGAGCCGCTTTCATCTTAAATCGATTTTCTCCCACTTCACTATAAAAGCGGTGTGTGTCATGACTATCCAAAAGGTTGAGCATCATCCAGTTGACTGTATCACTGTTGCGCATCAGTAAACTGCTCAATTTCCATGCAAGTCCCTGTGCATCCATACACTCTTTTGCAAAATAATCAAGGCATGCCTTGGTAAACGCATAATTCATGATACTGTCATATTGGTCTCCTCTCAGGTTAGAATAGGCATCATGCCAGTTCTCTCCGATAATGACCGCATCCTTTTTACATGCTTTGACTGCCTTACGGAAGCTTCTCCAAAAGTCATGACTGACCTCATCTGATACATCCAGTCGCCATCCATCAATATCATATTCTTTCAGATAATAGCATCCTATGTCAATCAGGAACTTCTGAACCTCAGGATTTGAGGTATTCAGCTTTGGCATATATTCACAGGCAGCAAAGGTTTCATAATTGACCTTCTCCTGATTGGGCTTTTCTCCGTGAATAAAAAACCAGTCAAAATAGGGAGAGTCTTTTCCTTTTTTCAACACATCCTGAAACTGCATCATCTGGTCGCTACAATGATTGAAAACAGCATCCAAAACAAGCTTCATACCTCGTTTATGTGCCTCACATACTAATTCCTTCAAATCTTCATTGGTACCAAAATGCTCATCCACAAGATAATAATCACTAATATCATATTTATGATTGGATATGGACTGAAATACCGGTGTCAGGTAGATGGCATTACACCCTGTTTCCTTAATATAATCTAATTTTTTTGTAATTCCCTTTAAATCTCCACCTGCAAAGGTTTTGGGATTTGGAATGTCTCCCCAGCTACAATTGATATAAGAGGTATCCTTTGTGGTATCCCCCATGTAAAAACGGTCTACAAATATCTGATAAAAAGCCGCATCCTTCATCCAGTCAACGCGTTCCAAAATATCTGCTTTGTTTATGTATGGATATTGAAAGAAATTGTAGTATCCCAGCGTATAATCATAGCTCTCTGTTATACCATCCTCTGAGAAAAAATAGCTTTTTTCTCCATCATTTACCAGAAAAACATAAGCAAGTCTTGTATCCTCGAGTGTTAAGTGAATTGTGAAAAAATCATACAATTCATTTGTATATGACTTTGTCATGTCTGCCCTTTTCTGCTCCATTCCAAATACGTACTTATTCTCATAGATAAGCTGTGCTGTTTTAATATCATCCCTTGCTGTTCTTAGTCGAATCACCATCTCCTTCTCCGACACCGGAAAGCAATAAGAAGAATCGACTATGTGCTGCATTGCATGCCTGTTCATTTTGTATCCTGCCTTTCCTTTATTAACGCTTATTTTGTCAAGGTAACACTCATGCTGTCAGCATCAACCGTAAAAGTATAAGTTCCTGCTTCTGCGACCTGAATATTGTTACCGTTTGACTTCATGAGTGCTAAAGAAGCTTCCTCCGTTACATTTCCTTCTTTTAGTACAAGGTCTGTATTCTCCCCATTGTCATATACCATAAAGCAAAGCTCTGTATCTGCCTCAAGCTCCATGGTTATGGTAAAGAGATTGGTGCCTTCCTCCCTTGTAAGCTCTTTTACATCTGACCAGTCTGCAACCCAACTTCCTTTTACCATAAGCTGTGTTGTATCAGAAACAACGTAAGCTTCTTCTTCCTTTACTTCCACCGGTGCATTGACCGTATCTCCATTTCTTGTCACTACCAAAGTATCCATTGCTTCATTTTTCGGGTCTGTTGTAAGTGTAATGGTGTAGTTACCATCCATTATGACATTGACGTTGGACGTGGTAGCTGTTCCACCAAGACCGCCACCGTTTTCCATCTGTGTTTCATCAATTTCTGTAAAACAACCAAAGCCTTTCTGTCCATCAAATGACCAGTCATGAATAATCTGGAACTGGTCACCTGCATACAAATCAAGAGTAATTTCAAATTCATTTGGAGCCTTTCCTGTCTCCTGTAAACAGAACTGTTCTCTTGCAGCTTCTTCTACGCTGTCATTTGCCCAGTTACTATTCTGTAAAATCCCCTTATCTGAAGTTCCTGCAATATACCATACTCTTGTATCCGCCTCTACAACTGCAGACTTAAAACTGCCGTATAAAGTAGTATCTGCATCAAAAGCGGTTGTCTTTAAATCTTTTCTGCTGCTCTCCAAAAAGCTTGGTGTCTCAAACCAGCCCTGAAACTCTGCTTCTTCCACCTTTTCATATGCTGCATAATCTGCTTCTGCCAACAGTTCTCCTGCTTTAGCTGTTGCCGTACCTAACTGTTCCTCGCCATTCATAAATGTTACTGTGATTTCTGCTGCATCACCTGTTTTTCCGGCATCTGCACTTGTTTCTGCTTTTCCACAGCCAGACAAAGCTGCCAGCAAAAGAACGGATGCTACTGTCATACTTAAAACTTTTTTAAACTGCTTTTTCATACTCTTACCCTCTCCTTTTCATGTAAAACCGCTTTTCTTTACGCTTAAGCGGTTAAGTTAATCGGTTAAGTAGATACTAGCACACAGTTTTTTTTATGTCAATCCTTATATTGACTTTTTTTTGTATGCTCTGTAATATACACTTATGCGTTTAACTTGAAACTATGAATTGGGAAAGGATTGGATTTGAGATGGAAAAGAAAGTCACTGTAAAAGATGTTGCAAGAGAAGCAGGGGTATCTGTTGCAACAGTTTCGTATATCATGAATAACCGCACAGACCAGAAAATCAGTGAAGCAACACGTAAAAAGGTGCTCCAGATTGCCAACCTTTTAAATTACACGCCAAGCTCTGTTGCAAAAAGTCTGGCAACAGGTCGTAACAGTATGATTGGTATTTCCTATCATTTAAACGAGTATACTCCTTCCCGCAATCTTGAGCTTACGGGTTTTGCAACGATGTTAACGGAACGATTAAACCGTTTAAAATATGATGTCATTTTTATGCCTGTTAAACCCGATTCTGACACAGCTGTCATAAATAGAAATATTGATGGAATTCTTGCGATTGATTTGTCCAAGCAGGATTTTGTCAATCTTTCTGATAATTGCTTTGTGCCAATCATCAGTATAGATATGCTTGTCAATGACGGTCTTTTCTATCAGATTTATTCTGATATCCCACAACTAATAGAAAAAGCCTCTGCGACTCTTGGAAATGATTTTTATTTTGTCTTAGACAGATATGAAAATGAAGAATATCTTGCTTTTCTTACGAAGAGTATACCCAAAGAACGGGTTCTTCTCTATTCTCCAAGCGCTATCAACGATTTAGAAAAAATAAAAGGCAAGAAAGCCTTAGTTCTTGGCTCTTATCTTGCCTTAATTTTGCGTGCCTTTATCAATGACTGCGATATGGCTGTCATTGCTTCTCACAAATCGGAGGTTTTACTTCCAGACACTATTTCTGTTCTTTCTTATGATATTTCTAAAAAGGCGAACCTTGCTATCAACCTTTTATTAAATGCTATGGATAGAAAGTTCGATGTAAAACATGACCATAAGATTAGTACCTTAGAAGCAGATTAAGCATCTGCTTTTATTCTTGTTCTACCGGCTTTCCACCAATACTCTTCCATTTCAAATAAGCATTGATAAAGCCATCTAAAGCACCATCCATCACAGCATCTACATTACCTGTTTCAAAGCCTGTTCGTAAATCCTTCACAAGCTTATAGGGCTGCATGACATAGGAGCGGATTTGGTTACCCCAACCGATATCCTTTACCTCACCTCTGATATCAGAAAGCTTTTCTGCATTAGCCTCCTGCTTTAATAAGAACAGCTTTGCCTTTAACATCTGCATAGCCTTATCTTTATTTTGGAACTGGGAACGCTCATTCTGACATTGTACAACAGTTCCTGTTGGAATATGAGTAATACGGATTGCTGATGACGTCTTATTGATGTGCTGACCACCTGCACCACTACTTCGATAGGTGTCAATTCGTAAATCATCTTCATTGATATCTACATCTAAATCTTCCTCAATATCGGGCATAACATCTAAAGATACGAAGGATGTCTGACGCTTACCCTGTGCATTAAAAGGAGATATACGTACCAAACGGTGTACACCCTTTTCCGATTTTAAATATCCATAGGCATTTTCTCCATTTACCTGGAAAGTAATGGATTTGATGCCTGCCTCATCTCCATCCAAAAAGTCAAGGACTTCTACTGTAAAGCCTTTTCTTTCTGCCCATCTTGTATACATACGGTATAACATATTTGCCCAATCGCAGCTTTCTGTTCCGCCTGCACCGGCATTTAGCTTTAAGATAGCATTACATTTATCATATTCTTCTGATAACAACGTACTAATGCGCAGCGTTTCAAATTCCTCGATGAAGGCATCCAGTTCTGCCCTGATTTCCGGAATAAGCTCTGCATCCTCTGATTCATAGCCCATTTCAATCAAGGTCTCTATATCTTCATACGTAGTTTTCAAATGATTGCACTGTTCAACAGCACCCTTTAAGACTTTTAAGTCTTTCATTTGTTTATTAGAACGCTCCGGATCATCCCAAAAGCCCGGGGCTTCCATTTCACGCTCTAATTCTTCAATTCGCTTTTCCTTATTAGCGAGGTCAAAGTGAATCCCTTACTTCCGCTAATGGACTTTCATATGTTTGTAACTCTTGTTTCATCTGGTCGAGTTCTACCATTTCGCTTCACCACCTTTTATATAAAAGATGGCGTAAGTTTTCTCTTACGCCACCATATTTTATGAATTACGACCGCAACACTGTTTATACTTTTTGCCACTGCCACATGGACATGGGTCATTTGGATAAACCTTTGCTTCTTTTCTAATCTTTGGTGCATTTGCTGAGTCATCCTTATTGGTTCCTGTGACTTTAGCAACCTCTTCTCTTTCCACCTTCTGTTCAACCTTTACGTGGAATAATAATCTGACAGTATCCTCTTTAATACCCTCTGTCATAGCGTCGAACATCTCATAACCACTCATTTTGTATTCTACAAGCGGATCCTTCTGACCATATGCCTGTAAGCCTACGCCCTGACGTAACTGGTCCATATCATCAATGTGATCCATCCACTTTCTGTCGATAACCTTTAAAAGAATAACTCGTTCAATTTCACGAATTGCTTCCGGTTCAGGGAATTCAGCTTCCTTGCTCTCATAGAGCTTTACAGCCTCTTCCTTTAACTGATGCTTTAAGCCATTCTTTGTCCTTTTGGTTACTCTGTCTAACACAACCGGACGAAGTGGAACAATCGGAAGTAATAAGGAATTTAACTCTGAGAAATTCCATTCTTCTGCATCTAAATCATCATTGATGGAAGTATCTACAGCGCTTTCTACAATATCTGTAATCATCTTGTAGATAGCATCTCTCATGCTCTCTCCGTTCAATACACGGCGACGCTCTTCATAAATGATTTCACGCTGTTCATTCATAACCTGGTCGTACTCTAACAGGTTCTTTCTGATTCCAAAGTTGTTGCTCTCAATTTTTTTCTGTGCACCTTCAATGGCATTGGTTAACATCTTATGCTCAATTTCCTGTCCTTCCGGAATACCTAAGGTATTGAACATATTAATCAGACGTTCTGAACCAAACAATCTCATTAAATCATCTTCCAATGAGATGTAGAACTTAGATACACCCGGGTCTCCCTGACGACCGGAACGACCTCTTAACTGGTTATCAATACGTCTTGATTCATGTCTTTCTGTACCGATAATCATCAGACCGCCTGCTGCCTTTGCTTCCGGGTCAAGCTTGATATCTGTACCACGACCTGCCATGTTGGTCGCAATCGTTACTGCACCATGCTGACCTGCATCTGCAACAATTGCAGCCTCTAATTCATGGAATTTCGCATTTAATACCTTGTGCTCGATGCCCTGTTTTCTAAGCATATTGCTAAGCTCTTCTGATGCGTCAATGGTAATGGTACCAACTAATACCGGCTGACCTGTTGCATGTGCTTTTACAACTGCATCTACAATGGCATTCAATTTTTCTTTTCTTGTTTTATATACACTATCCTGTAAATCTTTTCTTGCAACCGGAAGATTGGTAGGAATTTCTACAACGTCCATTCCATAAATATCTCTGAACTCTTTTTCCTCAGTCAAAGCAGTACCTGTCATACCGGCCTTTTTATCAAATTTATTGAAGAAGTTCTGGAAAGTAATCGTTGCAAGTGTCTTGCTCTCACGTTTTACCTTTACATGCTCTTTTGCTTCAATAGCCTGATGTAAACCATCAGAATAACGACGTCCCGGCATGATACGACCTGTAAACTCGTCTACAATCATAACCTGGTCATCTTTTACCACGTAATCCTTATCTCTGAACATCAGATTATGTGCACGTAAAGCTAAAATAATATTGTGCTGGATTTCGAGGTTTTCAGGGTCTGCAAGGTTTTCAATCTGGAAGAACTTCTCTACCTTTGCTACACCTTCTGCTGTCAGGTTAACAATTTTGTCCTTCTCATTAACAACGAAATCACCTGTTTCTTCCTGCTCAATACCCATGATGATATCCATTTTGCTCATTTCCTGAATGTCATCACCACGCTTCATCTGTCTTGCAAGGATATCACAAACCTCATAGAGCTTTGTAGATTTGCTGCTCTGACCGGAAATAATCAAAGGGGTTCTTGCTTCATCGATTAACACTGAGTCCACCTCATCGATTAAGGCGTAATGTAAATCTCTTAATACTAACTGTTCCTTATAGATAACCATGTTATCTCTTAAGTAGTCAAAACCAAGCTCATTGTTCGTTACATAGGTAATATCACAATTATAGGCCTCTCTACGTTCCTCCGGCTTCATGTCGTTTAATACAACACCAACCTTTAATCCAAGGAACTCATGTACCTGTCCCATCCACTCCGCATCACGCTTTGCCAGATAGTCATTAACGGTAACGACATGTACGCCTTTTCCCTCTAATGCATTCAAATATGCAGGTAATAACGCTGTCTGTGTTTTACCTTCACCTGTTCTCATCTCTGCGATACGTCCCTGATGTAAAATAATACCACCAATCAGCTGTACGCGGTAATGCTCTTGATTTAATACTCTTTTAGCAGCCTCTCTTACAGTCGCATATGCCTCCGGAAGCAGGTCATCCAAAGTTTCCCCTTCCCCAAGTCTCTTCTTATACTCAGAAGTCTTTGCACGTAGCTCTTCATCTGTAAGCTTTCCCATTGCATCACGATAACTCTCAATTTTCTTTACAATAGGTTCAATTCTCTTTAGTTCACGCTCGCTATGTGTACCAAATACCTTATTTACTATATTCATGATTTAGCTCCAATCATTTTGTTTTTCTACCTATAAGTATACGTTTGCCCGCTCAGTTACCATAATATACCGATACAAGCCTATCAAACATTGTAACAGATTTATCACACAAATTCAACGCAAAACAGAAGAACTATCAGTTCCGTTTTCACGAAAAAACAGGTACAAATACCACTTTGGGAAACTCTGTACCTGTTACTAACGAATTTTTTGCTTTCTTTTCATGCTGCCTAATAATCTGCCTTCTGCCCAATAAAACCGTCTTTTAATGCTTCACCCCTGAAAATAACATCCGGTTTTGTAGTGGAAGAAGGGAATGCTTCATATCCTACCCGGTCCCCTTCTACCGGGTAATAAAAGGTTACTCCTTCAATCTCACAACTTTGTACTTCATAAGTTCCGTAAGGCTGCTGCCACGTCAGATAAAGTCCATTTCCCTGATTGGGTAACATAATTCCGTATTTTGCAAGTAATACAAGCTTCACTGCCACAACAAGTAAGCCTGCTCCATAAAGAAGCCTTGTTAATAACAATACTGTTTTTTTACCCTTTCCGGCATTCTGCAGGCTGACAGCAAGATAGCCCCATGGTAACGCCAGCATTAGTAACATATAGGCATAACCATATCTGGGAAGCGGCGCACTCAGCTGCCAGAACAGATAGGAAGTTGCTACTGCCCACATTGCCAATAGAACATCTGCCTTTTTACGCTTCCATACCCACAAGAGAGTCCAGATTATGAGAAGAACCAGACTTGCCAAATCTGCCAGAATAATGACTTTCTCTGTTCCTGTTAAAACAGTCTGAAACCAATTTCCAAACCAGTCCTTAACGCCAACATCTATCAAGCTGATATCATACAGTGCCCTTCCCCATACCTTGATTTCCGCAGAATCCAGAAGTGCCTTTTGTGCAGGCATTTTCCAGTCAAAGGAAAAAATATCCAAAGCAGGAAAAGGATAGAGCAGATAGCCGGAAATCATAACGGTTCTTGCCATCCATGGAAAAACAGTAAGGATTCCCAATAACAGATACAAGCCAATCTGCTTCCACTGCTTCCTCTCGAGTAATTGCTTTGCCGGTTTGATTACCAATAGTAAAATCAGTCCGGCCGTTAATTTTAAGGTTACTGCAAAGGCTCCTCCCACACATAAAAGTGCATAGGGAGTAATATTTTCCTCCTCTGTTTCTCTTTCTTTCTCTAATAAAGAAAGCCAGGTAATGACCAGGTAAAAAACGGTACACATGATTGCATAATCAGAAGCCGGTGCTACCACTTCATCAGCAATCAGTGTCAAATAGTAAAAGGCGGCAAGCCTTGCAAAATCAGAAAGTCTGAAGCACTTTTCCTTCCAGCTCTCTCCTAAATCCAATACTTTTACAGAAAGCAAAAAAGCAAAAAAGCCGCTTATTGCATGAAGCGAATGACCTGTTAAGAATTTCATGCTATAGAAAGCAGATAAAGCAAATACAGAGCTATTGTAAGCAAAACGCACCTGCAAATTGCCCAGTCCCTTTACCACTCCGTATTCTTCAATCCATCGAATGCTTTGTGCATGATACAAGTCACTGTCATAGTGCATAATGCCTTTCGAGGTAAAATAAATCCAAATAAGAAACAAAGCGCCAACAGCCAGCCATTTTCCTCTCGTAAACTGTCCTGTAAACGAGCTGATCAGCTGCCCCAATTCTTCTTTTGCCCTGAGACGGCACCAAACTGTCCCTGCAACACAGAGGATACAAAGTATGAGATTCGCAGCAAAGCCTACCTTATAAAACAGGCTGAAAAACTGTGCATATACCGTAACTGCTACCAACCCCATCGCTATCATGCTTACAAAATCCCGAATTTTGTAGCCCAGCTTCTTTTGTATGGCAATGGTAAAAAATCCACCTACTGTCATGGTAGTAATCAATATATATATCCAATTCAAAAATACACTTAGCATATTCTTCTCCATCCTTTAGCTTCCCTTTATTTACTGACTCATCTTATCATTGAATATTCAGAAAAACAATCTTTTTGTCAAACTGCTCTTTTCCTTTCTTGACCTTGCTATATGAATGTGTTATTATTTTAACAAATACTGATGCAGTATTAAGCTACTACTCAGATTGTGTGAAAAAATAATAATATGAGGTGTTTCAAAATGAACAAAGGGTTTGATGATTTACTGAAGAAGGTTTCAGAATGCAGCAAGAAAAAGGTTGCTGTCGCTGTAGCTCAGGATGCTCCTGTTTTGGAAGCAGTCAAGGCTGCAAAGGAAAAGGGTATTGCCGATGCTATTTTAGTTGGTGATGAGGAAAAAATCAGAGAAATCGCTGCTTCCTTACATATGGACCTGGCTGATTATGAAATCGTAAATGAGCCAGATGTAATCGAAGCTTCTTTAAAGGCTGTCAGCCTTGTACATGATGGTAAAGCTGACATGTATATGAAGGGTATCATTGATACCAAGAATTTCTTAAAGAGCGTATTAAATAAGGAATGTGGACTTCGTACCGGCAGACCATTATCTCATGTCTGCGTATTTGAGGTAAAGGGCATTGACCACTTATTATTCTTATCAGACGTTGCTTTTATGACCTATCCTACTTTAGAGGACAAGGTTGCTATCATCGAAAATACTGTAGAAGTATGTCATGCATGCGGTATTGAAACTCCAAAGGTTGCTCCTCTTGCAGCAGTTGAGGTATTAAATCCTAAGATGCCTTGTACTGTAGATGCTGTTGAGCTTACCAAAATGAATGAAGAGGGTAAAATCACAGGCTGTATCGTAGACGGACCTCTTTCCATGGATATGGCAATTGACAAAGAAGCCGCTTCCCATAAGGGTGGCTCCGGAAGAAAAATTGCAGGTGATGCAGATGTTCTTTTATTCCCGGATATTCATGCAGGCAACTTAGTATATAAGACCTTAGTACATTTATGCGAGGTAAAGAATGGTTGTATCTTAACCGGTACTGCTGCTCCTGTTATTTTAACCTCCAGATCTGATACTTTTGAAACAAAATTGTATTCTATCGCTTTAGCTGCTGTTGTTGCTGAAGAAATGAAGAAAAACAAGTAAAGTTCAGCAAAATAGGGAGGAATAGCAGCATGTCATATAAATCATTAATCATCAATCCGGGCTCTACTTCTACCAAGATTGGTGTATTTGAAGACGAAACATTACTTTTCGAAGAAACTTTAAGACATTCCACCGAAGAGCTTGCTCCATATACTTCTATCGTTGGACAAAAGCACTTCCGTAAGGATTTGATTGTTGATTTCTTGAAGGAAAAAAATTTTGATATCAAGGATTTAGACGTTATTGTAGGAAGAGGCGGTTTATTAAAGCCTATCCCAGGCGGTACTTACAGAGTAACAGATGAACTGCTTGCTGATTTGCAGGTAGGAAAACAGGGACAGCATGCTTCCAATCTTGGCGGCATTCTTGCTCGTGAAATCGGCGATGAGCTTGGTGTACCATCCTTTATCGTTGACCCGGTTGTTGTAGACGAGCTTATGCCAGCTTCCAGATTATCCGGTGTACCAGAGCTTCCAAGAGTCAGCATTTTCCATGCATTAAATCAAAAAGCAGTCGCTAAGAGATATGCTAAGGAAAGTGGACAAAAATATGAGGATTTGAATCTTATCGTTGTTCATATGGGCGGCGGCGTTTCTGTTGGCGCACATAAAAATGGTAAAGTCATTGATATTTTCAATGCCTTAGACGGAGATGGTGCATTCTCACCGGAGCGTGCCGGCGCTGTACCTGTTGGTGCTTTGGTTAAGCTTTGCTTCTCAGGCAGATACACTGAAAAAGAGGTATATCGTAAGCTTGTCGGAAATGGCGGCTTTAATGCTTATCTTGGCACAAACGATGCAAGAGAAGTCAGCATGCGCGCTGAAAATGGAGACGAACAGGCTGCTCTTGTCTTAGAAGCTTTCTGGCATCAGATATCTAAAAATATCGGTTCTATGGCTACTGTTTTACAGGGAAAAGTAGATAAGATTATTTTAACAGGTGGTATCGCTTATAATAAAAATACTTGTGATGAGATAAAGAAGCGTTGTGGTTGGATTGCTGATTTTGTCATTTATCCCGGCGAAGATGAGTTACTTGCCCTTGCACAGGGTGCACTTCGTGTCTTAAACGGCGAAGAAAAGGCAATGGAATACTAAAAAAAGGGGCTGTAAAAAAATGAGAAATCATTTTTTACAGCCTTTTTATTCCTATTCTTCACCAAAGATTTCAATAAAGCTTACCACATTTTTATCCATATCAAAGCCAATTGTTTTATCCTCTAAGGTATATAAGTATTCTGTTCCTTCAATATCTTCACAGGCTCCAAAAACAGCCTCTACTTCTTCCAGGCTACTGCCCACTCCGATACCACAAGGAAGCTTTGCACCACCTGTTACTTCAATCAGATAAATTTTATCCATATCATCGATTGGTTTGGTATAAATCGCAGTTTCTCCATAGATAAAAGTTTTGTCCTCACCGGAACCTAAACAACTCTTTGCTGCACTGTAATCATCAGGCTCTCCTATGATTTCCTGATACGCAATCATATCTCCACCAATTTCAATGGCTGTTTCTCCAATCACAATCTGAAAATCTTCAGCAGTAAGCTCTGCTTTTTCCTGTACTTGTGCTTCTGTCGCTTCTGTTTCCTGTGTAAGCTCTTCTGTCGTACTTTCTGTTGTCTCTGTCTGTGCTACACTAACTGTTTCCTCTATCGTATCAGTCGTTTCTTGTCCACATCCTGCCGCTGCTGTCATAAGTAATAAACTGCAGGCAAGGATTGCCATTTTAGCATGTCTATTATACATCTCTTTCTCCTTCTGCTTTTTCCTTTTCTACACTTTCCCTATTATACTACAAAATCTTTCTTTAGCAAATAATAGTTTCCGAAAGGATATCTTTTCCGTTAATTGGTACATTTTTCTTATTTTTGTATTTCTCCAAGCTTGACCACAATGATATCCTTTTGCAAAGCTACACTTCCCTTTGCCGGCCAGCCAGGCATATCTGTCAAATAGGAAACTGCTGCCTTTGTCGTTTCTTCATCTGCCTGTGCATAGTTGGTACCAAGTGCATGCATAAAGGATAAAATCCTCCTGGTGCTAAAAAACCCTGTTGGCTCCTCTTCTGTATCCCATTCAAAGAAGGAATAGCCAATCACATCACCCCGGATGCAGGAATTATTCAGTTTTGCAGGATATGCTCCGTAAAAAACAACCGGATAAGACTGGTCCTCATTCTGTAGGGCATCAATTTCTGCAATCAATCTGTTTGCAGTCTGTACATCCTGTTCATATCGTACCGTATCTGAATAGTTTAGCATAGCAGTATATTTTACCTGTAAGAATACGGTAAATGCGCCTAAAAATAAAAGGATATAAGTCCATACCTTCTTTTTTCCAAGCTGTAAAAAACAAGTATATATCATAAAAGAAAGAACAAACGGATACACAAGCTGTGAGCGAATTACCGGTGCTTTTCCACATAAGATTGTCATGTAAAATGGAGCCATGATAATAAGCAACACACTTAAAATGCCTAGTACACTTTTTTTTCTGTATTTTGTCAGATAGACGGTCAAGATAAGCATTCCCAATACATAAACAGAGTATGTTTTCGCATAATAAATCTGACTTCCAAAAACCACTTCTTTTATATGCTGCCAAATATTCGCAACACAGGTAGCAACACCATCTGTTCCCCAGACAATCTGTTGTGCCAAATAGGAATCACCCTGTGAAAAAAAGATTGCAACGATAGCTCTGTTTATCGCAAATGCTGCAAAGAAAGCTCCTATAAAAACAGCTGCAAAGCTCCATTGTTTTTTTGCTTCCTCGTCCTGTCCTTCTCCAAAATAAACATATAAATAGCAGATGCTTGCTGCACCAAAAATGAACAATGGCACCATTACCTGATAAATACCAAAAAGAATAACTGCTAAAGCCAAGGCACCTGCCACAAAAACAGCCTTTTTCAACTTACTCATTTTTTTCGTAGCTGCTTCATATAAAAGGAAAAGGGCAAGCGGCACCATACAAAAGCCAACACAAATTTCCAAGGCCTGTAATTTAAAATAAAGCTGCTCCGTTAAAATCGTAGAAGCAATTAAGGTCAGTGAATAGAAAAATATACCTGCTTTATTGTGTATTCTTGTAATATGTTCAAAAAGCCCCGTCCACAAAAGACAAACCGCGGGCAATAGGACAATGACTGCAATACCGGTAAAATATGGATTATAGGTCATGGTATCTGTCAATTTTTTGATAAGAACTAAGCCAAATCTTCCTATGCCATACCAACTATCATAGAATACATCCTTTAATGCCAGCATTACCTCTGTGTCTATCCCTAAAGAGCTGCCAAGAAACATACTGCCTCTGCACAAAAGCGTAAACAAAATCAAAAAGAATGCCATCGTCTGATTTTTTTTCCAATAAGTTTTGATTGTGTATATATTTTCTATCATGCCATGCTATCTCCTGTTCTTTATCTACTTTATCTTGCCCTATTATAGCAAAGCTTTTCTCTTTTTCCTATGCTTTCTTTACCCAAATTTCTCCGCTGTTTGCAGAAAGTTTTACTGTTAAACAGCCATCCTTGGTTTCATACGTTTTTCCAAAAAGCTGTCCCACGTAGGTTTCTCCATTTAAAGCAGGTATTCTTATTTCTGCTTCCTGCTCGTCATTATTTACCGTTACAATCGCAACCTCATCTCCTGCAATACGTGAAAATGCAAACTGCCTGTTTGTCAAAAGCAGCTCCTTATAAGCACCATAAGATAAAGCTTTTATCTCCTGTCTGATTTTTCCAAGTTTTGACACAAGTGTCATATTTTCATTCTCCTGCATCTCAGAAAGCTGCAAGGCCGGGCGCAGGCTATCATCAGAATATTTTTCCTTTTTTCCCTCAATGCCATACTCTGAACCATAATAGATAGAAGGAACGCCTGGTAAGGTATAGAGCAAAACATGAACCGGTGCAAATTGTGAAGGATTTGTCAGCTTACTTGCAATACGTTCCACATCATGATTATCCACAAAATTGTAATAACGCATGCCTTCTATGCAGTTACCACCCATTTCATATAAACGCTTTACATTATGCGCAATTTCAAAATAATTATGGTCATTGTGTCCGGAATACAATGCCTTATGAAGTTGATAATTCGTAACAGAATGAAGCATTTCTCCATTTGCCCATCTGCCGTAATCCCCATGAATGACCTCTCCCATAAGCCAGAATTCCGGTTTTATTTCATTGGCCAGGCTACGAATTGCTTTCATAAAATCAAAATCCAGGACATCTGCTGCATCTAATCGAATACCATCCACATCAAATTCTGATACCCAAAAGCGAATCACATCCAAAATATAATCTTTTACTGCCGGATTTCTCTGATTTAGCTTTACTAATAAATTGTAGCCTCCCCAGTTATCATAGGAAAAGCCATCATTATATTCATTATTTCCACCAAAATTCACATTGCAATACCAGTCTTTATAAGCAGAATGCTCCCTGTTTTGTTTGATATCCTGAAAGGCAAAAAAATCTCTGCCCGTGTGATTAAATACACCGTCAAATATGACGCGGATGTCATTTGCATGACATTTTGCAACAAACGCTTTCAAGTCTTCATTATCTCCCAAACGGCTATCCAGCTTTTTATAGTCTGTCGTTTCATATCCATGCCCTACTGATTCAAAAAGTGGTCCGATGTAAAGTGCATTGCATCCGATTTCCTTGATGTGTAAAATCCAAGAATCTAATTCCTTTATACGATGTACCACTTCGCCGTACGTATTCTGCTTTGGTGCCCCCAATAAACCAAGCGGATAAATATGATAAAAAACTGCTTCCTCATACCATGCCATAAAAAATCCCTCCTTTTATTATTCTTTTCTATTATACCACGTGTTTGTAGCTTGTGATAGAACACGGAAAAACAAATATGTTATTTGACTTGATTAGTCAAGCTAGAATATAATAGAAATACAACAATATTTTGATAAAAAAGGGGGTTTTTTATGAGCAATCAAAAGCAATGGAAACATTTTCTTAGCCTTGTATTGATTTGCAGCTTTGTGCTGCTTAGTATGCCGATAAAGGTGTTGGCAGCAGATGGCAGTACAACGGTGTACATTACAAAGACCGGAGAAAAGTATCACACAAGCGGTTGTCAGTATTTGAGAAAAAGTAAAATCAGCATTTCCTTGCAGGATGCATTGTCAAGCGGCTATACTGCCTGTTCTAAATGTCATCCGCCACAGCTGACTGAGACAGCACCTGCCACTCAAACGACAACTACTTCCCTTCAGCAAGCCACAGGTTATACAGGCGCCTATGCCAAATATGTAACCATGTTTGAGGAACGCTACGAAAATGGACTGATTGATGAACTGCTTTTAGAGGAATGTTATCAGTTCTCTGATGTCATCTACTATACAGATGCTGACCTGGTCGTCTATGCTACCTTTACCGATGAACAGGATATGGCTGATTTTTCTTACTATATTTTGCTTCGTACCTATGACAATATGGTATATGCAAAACAGCACCCGGAAATCTTCTATACCAAAGATTTTAACGTAGACGAATACTTTCTGAATTCGGAGGATTTGTGGACCAGTATTGGCTACGATGTCAATGCCCTGTATCAGCATTACGTGACGGCAGCTCCATAAAACGAAAAATATATCTGGCATTTTGGGGATAAGACTCGTGTCAAATTTTGAAATTTTGGGGATAATCAGAGGGAATACGTCATTTTGACTTATTCCCTCTGCCTGCTTTTTCTTGGAAAAACGAAAAAGGCAGAGGGAGCCTTGCAAAATGATGTATTCCCTCTGCTTTTTTATTTATTCTTTCAAATTTTGGACAGAGGGAAGGACTTAATTTTGCGCCTTACCTCTGATTTTAGTTCTTCGAACGTACAATTGATATTATATATGTCTCCCATAATACACTTGTAAAACCATTTTATCTCTACAGAATTCACAATATTTTTCTAGTCAATATGTGTCATTTTACCAATTGTTAATAATAAGTAACTATGGTATCTTATTTTTGCACAATTATGTGTTCTAAATCACATTAGATAAAATCTAGAAAAGTTTCGGTGGTGAACCACCATGTTGCCTATAATTAACTTGTATTCCCTTACTAATTTTGTTTATGAAAAAGATAATTTTTAATTTATTCACTATGATTGCTATATTCTTGGGTATGATTATCTATCACCTAATTTTTAATAATATATATTCATATTCTATGAATTCTTTGAAATATGATAATATGGAAAGCCTGTTATTGGCACAAGTCATATTAGCTTTGTTATGTATTCTAGTAATCTCATTTTCAAAAAATATACTAAAAATTCCATTTAGTTTTATTCCTAACAATATTATAGTTGTAGACAAAATATTTTTCGGATTATTAATAGTAGTATATTGTATTGATATTTATTCAAGTTTCTTTCATAAATTATGGGAAATAAATTATCTTGATAAGATTTTACTATCATTAATTCTGAATATTTCAATTGGATTTTCAGAGGAATTGTATTTTAGAGGTTTTGTAATAAATTTGCTTTCCGAAAAAGTATTTGCCAATACAAAGTCTTACAAAAAAATTGTAATTATCAGCGCTATCCTATTTGGTGTATTCCATTTAAACAACCCTAAAAATTTGGTTCCTGAGCTAGGTCAGGTTCTTTAGGACTACTATTTTTTTGCTTTTATATCAATAAATTAGTACATATGCCTTTTGCTGACAAAAATTATTTATTGCAAATTATTCCCAGTTTTTTAACAAACTAATTGGTTACTTTTACACTGGCATACGCCTTATTAGCTATAATGTTTTTATTGAGCAAAAGTAAAAATAAAATACTTTTGCTAAAAAACAAGCAGTGTATCATGAATCATGAATACACTGCTTTATTATTAACAATTATAACGATATTATCGTCTGAGGAACTTTATTTATACTCTTTCAAATACCGGAATGATTTCTAACGGTGCATCCACACAAATAGTTTGACCGCCCTGTGTCATTTCACCCGTATGGATATTTTTCCAATTTCCTGTTGGAAGGTATACCTCACGCCTGGTCGCTCCAAGCTGTAAAACAGGTGCTACCAGATACTTGCTTCCAAACATATACTGGTCATCGCACTCCCAGCATTTTGCATCCTGTGGGAACTCATAGAACATGGTACGCATAAACGGTGCACCTGTCTCATGAGCCTCTTTGGAAAGTGCTTCTATATAAGGCTTGAGCTCTTCTCTGATTTTCAAATAGTCTAACATGATTTTCATGTTATCCTCTCCATAGCTCCAGAGCTCATTAGGCTGACCGGTATACAAATAGCCTCCGCCGTAATCCTTGTCTGATAAAGGTGGAATATTATGAGGTCCTCTGTCACCATGCATACGAAGCACCGGTGTAAAGACCGCAAACTCGTACCAACGAATCAGTAATTCTCTAAAGGCCGGATCATTCACATCATCTGTCATGAAGCCACCGATATCTGTGGTCCACCATGGAATACCCGCAAGTCCCATATTTAGACCTGCTGAAAGCTGGTCACGTAAAGACTCAAAGGTACTTGGTACATCACCTGACCAAATAAGAGTACCGTACTTTTGTGAACCTGCCCAACCACTTCTTACTAAATGGAGCATATCCCCGGTTCTGCCCTCTGCTTTGATACCATCGGTAAAGGATTTTGCATAGAGTAACGGATAAATGTTACTTACCTCTAAAGCAGTTCCTAAATAATAACGATAATTATCAAAATCATATACAGCCATATCAGGCTCTGCATTATCTAACCAGAACATATCAATGCCATAATCATAATAATTTTTCTTACATTTTTCCCAGATAAACTCTCTTGCTTCCGGATTTGTCACATCGATAATCAGACAATCTCCCTGGAAATCATAGCATTCAATTGTTCCTCTCTCAGAACGCATCAAAAGTCCGCGCTCATACATTTCTTCAAAGTTTTCACTCTTTCTGTCTACGGAAGGCCATACAGACACTACAACCTTCGTACCCATACTGTGTAATTCGTCTACCATCGCTTTAGGGTCTGGCCAGTATTCCGGGTCAAAATGCCAGTCTCCCTGTCTTGTCCAATGGAAAAAATCAATAACGATGACATCAATATGGATGCCAAGCTCCTTATACTTGCGGGCAACACTAAGTACCTCTTCCTGCGTACGATAACGAAGCTTACACTGCCAAAGTCCTAATACATCTGTTGGAAGTAACGGTGCTCGACCTGTTACTGCAGTATAATTTTCCACGATTTCACGTGGAGACTCTGCTACTGTTATCCAGTAATCAATCTGCTTGGAAGCCTGGGCAACCCATTCTGTATAATTTTTTCCAAAAGAAACGCTTCCTACGCCGGGATTGTTCCACAAAAATCCATAACCAAGACTTGATACCGCAAACGGAATACTTACCTGTGAGTTTCTCTGGGCAAGCTCTAAGACACAGCCCTTCAAATCCAAATATGGTTGCTGATACTGTCCCATACCAAAAATCTTTTCTCCATCGTTACTTTCAAAACGCATGGTCAAGGTATAGTCGCCGCCGACAATCGGTTTATAGTTACGTGCTATCAGCTTTAAGCACTGACTTTCCTTACTAATCGTACCATAATAGCTTCTGTAATATTCTCTTAAAATTAATTTGTCATCTCTATAAAAGGATAGAATTCCCACGCAGTTTACCTCTGCACGAAGTCTGCCATTGATAATACTTGCAAAATTTTTGTCCTCTGCAATTTCTATCTGTATCTTCGGTTGTTCTACAGGCTCTGATAATGCCCAATCTTTATCTGTAAATGCTGCATATCTTGTGCTTCTGACACGAAGTGAATCCTTTCCCCATGCTTCGAGAAAAATAGTTTCTCCCTGATGTTTAAAAAGCAATCCGTTCTGCTTTTTTTCAAAATACATAATTATCCTCCAAAAAGCCCAATGCCATTTCCATGACATTGGGCTTTGACATTACTGTTTTCTATTCTCTTTTTATTTCTTCCATGCGTCGTACTGTGACTGGAACTCAGCTAATACATCCTGGTAACCAGCTTCATCAAGTGCTGCCTGATATTCAGCAATCTTGCTTTCTACGTCGCTTAATGCATATCCACCATTTTCAAGAACGAAACCATATTCATTAAATACGTTCTGGCAAGCTGAGAACTGAGCTTCTACAGGAGTCTTATCAAAACGGAAGCCTGCTGCACATGAAGTATTAGCACCACCGTTGAACTCTTTGTAATAGTCAGCTTTATCTTTTGGCTCGTTAGAAAGTGGAGTTACAACTGTTGCAGAAGCTGACTCCCACATTGAGTGGTTGTACTTATCACTTGACTGCTCTACTAAACCATCTGCATTATAGTTGAAGTCTTCACCTTCAATACCAAAGGTATACATATCAGCAAGCTTGCTGTCTGTATAAAGAAGTCCCATGAAATCGATACAAGCCTTTGCCTGCTCCTCTGTAGAGTTTGCTGTTACACAGTAGCAAGAACCAAGAGCTGATGTAGAATGAGCCCATCTGTCTGTAGCGCTTACCATTGTTACATCCTGACCATAACGAGAATCAGCCTCATCATTAATAGGAATATCTGTCCACCAGGAAACAGCCCAATCCTGTGACTGTGTTGTTGTATCTGTTGTTGTCTTTGTTACATCATCTTCTGAAAGGTAGCCTTTTTCAGCCCAATCAGCCATTAATTTACAGAACTCTAAGTAATCATCTGTAAGAACAGTGTCTACAACTTCATTCTTTTCTCTGTCAACTGCAACCCAGTTAGCAGTAGAATCTGCTGTGAAGAAGTCATATTTATCAATGTAATATCTGTAGAACATTGCTGTCTTTTGTGTTAAGTATGGATACTTTAAGCCTTCTTCCTTTGCATCAGCAAGCATTGGCTCTAAGTCTGCAAGGCTCTTTACAGAGTTAATGTCCCAACCATACTTATCAACTAAATCCTGACGGAACATGAAATCGTAACCTTCTACGTTATCCTTGTATACCGGAATGAAGTAAATCTTTCCATCATACTTAGTAGCTTCCCACTGACCTTCATCCATAGAGTTGTAAAGGTCTGTACCCTGGATCAAATCTGTTAAATCATAAACTGCATTGTTTGGAACTAAATCATTTGTACCAATTGTGCTTTCCCAGGAAGCTGTCCAAAGAAGATTAATCTCATTTGCTGCAAGTGAAGTATTCGCTTTATCTGTATATTCACCTGAACCAATATCTGTCAGTTTAATCTGTACATTGATTTTATCTTTGATGTACTCATTGATTGCATCCTGAACCTTTTGTACCTGAGCAGAGTCTGGAGTAGCCAAATTGAAGGTTGCTCTTGTTACATTGATTGTTACATAATCCCCATCTGCTGTTGTAGAAGCTGCAGCATCTGTTGTTGTGCTGCTTTCTGTTGATGGTGTTGTGGTTGTTTCTGTTGCAGAACTTCCACAGCCTGTGAGTGTTGTTGCTGCCATAGCTGTTGTAAGTGCTAAGGCCATCAGTTTTTTGCATTTCATACTTAAAATACCTCCCATTTTCACATTTTTTTATTTTAAAGTTATGACACTATTGTCATAACTTAAATAACAAGTTTTAACCCTTTACGGAACCAACTGTCAAACCTTTTACAAAATACTTCTGGAAGAAAGGATAGGCAATCATAATTGGTCCGATTACGACGATAACAGTTGCCATTGTTGCAGAGTACTGTGGAATGGTTCCTCCCATTGCTGCTCTTGCTGCTGTTGGCACGTTACTGTTATTTAATAAGAATTCAATACTCTTCTGAATATTTACAAGTAAAAGCTGTAATGGCTTTTTGCTGTCTGTTGTAATATAAAGCAAGGCATTCTGCCAGTCATTCCAGTATGCTGTTGCCATCATAAATCCCACTGCTGCAAGTGACGGCTTCATTAATGGTAAAGTAATCTGGAAGAAGGTTCTGTATTCTCCGGCTCCATCAATCTTTGCTGCCTCCATCAATTCAGACGGAATACTGTTTACAATAAAGGTTCTTAGAATAATAACATTCATTGTGCTGACACAAAGTGGAAGAATCAGTAACCACAAGCTGTCTTTTAAATGGTACATAGTAGTGAACACAATGTATCCGGATAACTGTCCGCCGTTAAAAAGCATCGGTATCAGTAAAAAGACAGATAAAAATTTGGAAAGTTTAAAATCCTTACGGCTGATGGAATATGCAAACATACTCATAACCAATAAACCAAGGAAAGTTCCTGCAACAGTAATAAAAATGGTTACGCCATAAGAGGTCATCAACTGTTTTCCGTATCTTAAAACTGCATTAATACCATTCAATGACCACTTTTCCGGGAAGAAGCTAAAGCCGTTCTTATTAATCGTCTTTTCATCTGTAAAGGCTGAAATAAATACTAAAACAACCGGTAATGTACAAAATAAAGTATATAACAGGAGAAAGAAGGTAAGTATGTATTGTCCAATCCCCTTTTGGGCTCTTCTGGATGGCGCCAAATCTGCATTTTTTATTTTCTTGCTCATATGCCTTCCCTCCTAAAATAGTGCATTTTCCGGTGCAATCTTCTTTACCATGCCATTTGCAAAGAGCATCAGTAAAAGTCCGACTACAGACTGGAAAAGACTGGTTGCAGCTACAAATCCAAAGTTGGAATTCTTAAAGATTGCATTCAAAACATAGGAGTCAATAACCTGTGTGGTTGAATAAAGCGTTCCACTGTTTCTTGTTACCTGATAGAACAAGCCTGTATCTGATCTCATGATGTTACCTACAGAAAGTAACAGCATAACGGTAATCATTGGAATAAGTGCCGGTATCGTAATGTTCCAGATACGCTGCCATTTATTTGCACCATCAATTTCTGCTGCTTCATAAAGCGCTGTATCAATACCAGAAAGGACTGACATATATAATACGGAACCATATCCTACGCTGTTCCACATTTTTACAATGGTCAAAATAAGTGGCCAAAGAGAAGCAGTTGAGTAAAATCTGATGTTCATGCCAAAGGTATTATTTAAAATACCGGTATCTGTACTGATGAAAGCATAAACAATAAACTGTACTGCTGCGTAAGAAATAAATATTGGAATAATCATCATGGTCTGCATTGCCTTTGCCATTTTCTTAAATACGCACTGATCTATGGCAATTGCGAGTACTACATTTAAGAAAGTTCCCAATGCAGTGAAAATCACATAGTACATGATGGTATTTTTTGTCATGGAAAGAAACGTGTTCTTTGATGCAAGCAGGAATTTGAAATTATCCAAGCCATTCCATGGACTTGCAAAAATTCCTTTTGTATAATCAAAGGATTTGAATGCCATGACAAGACCTGCCATTGGCACATACATAATAAAGAATAAAATCAGGAAAGCCGGCAATGCCATAACAACATGTGCTCTATGCTTCCACGTGTTCTGTAGAAAATCTACAATACTTTTTTTCATATACATTCCTCCCTTGTCTAAGCTTTCGCTACTTTTTCAAAAAAGCTACTGATTTTCCCGGGACCACATTTCCCGCAATCACATGCATTTGAACCAATGCTGTTTTAGGATGTTCAATAAGCTCTAACAGTTCCTTAGCTGCCACACTGCCAAGTTGCTCTGTATCCTGTGCCAAAGTCGTCAACTGCGGTTCTAAAAGTCTTGATACTGAGACACCGTCATATCCTGCAATAGAAATATCTTCCGGTATTTTTAATCCCAACTCACGGATGGCGTTGACACCACCAAGTGATGAATAATCATCCGGGAAAAGAATACAAGTCGGCGGATTCTCCATCATGAGCAGTTCCTTGGTAAGTCGATAGGTAGAATCTGTATCTCTATAGGCTGCCTGCTTTACATATTCATCCGGAATTTGGATACCATGCTGTTCGCAGGTTCTATAAAAGCTTGTTAAACGGTGTCCTGTGACACCATTGTTATCACCTGTAATGTAGGCAATTTTTTCATGTCCCTGTGCAATCACGAAGCTAACCAAATCTCGCATACCTTTGATGTTATCGGAAACAACAGAAGTTTTCCCGTTAGAAACATAATCCACTGTCACCATCGGAATGTCTGCCTGTAAAAGCTCAATGACTTCCGGAGAAGTAAAATCCACACACACCAGTGCAATGCCATCAAAGCCTCTATATTTGCAATGTTCTAAATAGCTCATTCTGTTTGGACGATCTTTACAGTTATTTACAAAGGTAATGTCATAGCCCTGTTTTTCTGCTGTACGTTTAAAACTATTCAAAATACTTGCAAAATAGTCATGCTGTAAACCACTATTCGCATCATCCGAAAAAAGAACACCAAGATTATAGGTACGATTTGTCTTTAACGCTCTGGCTGATGAATTAGGTAAATACCCCAGCTCCTTTGCAACCCTTTTAATTCTCTCTCTTGTCTCTTCACCAATATCTTTATGATTGTTCAGTGCCTTGCTTACTGTTGCAGTAGACACTTCACATATTTTCGCAATATCTTTTAAGGAAGCCATATTCACCTCCGAAATCACTTAATCGTTTTCTTAATCTTATTTTTACAAAAAATTTTGCAATTTGCAATACAATTTGTGCATATTTTTCCATTTTGTGAAAGACTACTAAACATAATTTGTAATTTTGTACACTTTTTCTAATTTGTATTGTTTGAATACCACTTGCATTTTCTAATTAATTTCGATATAATTCAGAAAAGTCGCAATTTTAACTTAAACGTTTTCTTTAAGTATTTGGGCATTGATAGAAACATACATATATGGAGGATATTACTATGAAATTTGGTTTTTTCGATGATAGCAAGCAAGAATATGTCATCACTACTCCAAAAACCCCACTACCATGGATTAATTATTTAGGCTGTAACGAATTTTTCAGTCTGATTTCCAACACTTGTGGTGGCTATACCTTTTATAAGGATGCGAAGCTTTTACGACTGACTCGTTATCGCTATAATGATGTACCTTATGATACAAATGGAAAATACTTTTACATAAAGGATGAAGATACTGTCTGGAACCCGGGCTGGCAGCCAACAAAGACAGAATTAGACAGCTATGAATGTCGTCACGGTATCGGCTACAGCCGCTTTACCTCTTCTAAAAATCAGGTAACAGCAAGTGTGTTAAGCTTTGTTCCTATGAATGATAACTGCGAGATTTCTCAGTTGCGTTTAAAAAATGACAGTAGCGTCACAAAAAATCTCAAACTATTTTCTTATGTAGAATGGTGCTTATGGAATGCAGATGATGACTCCAGAAACTTCCAGAGAAACTTAAGCACCGGTGAAGTAGAGGTCATTGACTCTACCATTTATCACAAAACAGAATACCGTGAGCGTAGAAATCATTATGCTTTCTATTCTGTTAATGCAAAGGTTGCCGGCTTTGATACCATTCGCGAGAGCTTTATTGGTACTTACAATGGTGCTGATAAGCCGGAAGCAGTTCTAAACGGCGCATGCACCAATTCTGTAGCAAGTGGCTGGGCTCCTATCGCAGCACATCAGCTTGATGTTACCCTTGCTCCGGGCGAGGAAAAGACTTTTGTTTTTGTACTTGGTTATGCAGAAAATCCACAGGATGAAAAATTTGAAGCTCCAAATGTCATTAATAAGGCTCCTGCTAAGGCAATCCTTTCCAGATATCAAACTGATGCAGATGTGGAAAAAGCATTTTCCGAGCTTCAGGCTTATTGGAAAGAGCTTCTGTCTAAATATAGCGTAGCTTCCGAAAACGATAAAGTAAATCGTATGGTTAACACCTGGAATCAATACCAATGTATGGTTACCTTTAATATGAGCCGTTCTGCTTCATACTACGAGTCAGGTATCGGTCGTGGCATGGGCTTCCGTGACTCCTGTCAGGACCTTTTAGGCTTTGTGCATCTGATTCCTGACAGAGCAAGAGAAAGAATTATTGATATTGCTTCTACTCAGTTCCAGGACGGTAGTGCTTACCATCAGTACCAGCCTTTAACCAAAAAGGGTAACTCCGATATCGGCAGCGGCTTTAACGATGATCCATTGTGGCTTATCGCAGGTACCAGTGCCTATATCCGTGAAACAGGCGATTTATCGATATTACAGGAAATGGTGCCATTCGATAATGACATGAGTGTCGCAACTCCTTTGATGGATCACTTAAAACGTTCCTTTGATTACACAGTAAATCACAAGGGACCACATAAACTTCCTTTAATTGGCCGTGCAGACTGGAATGACTGTCTGAACTTGAACTGCTTCTCTGAACATCCGGGGGAATCCTTCCAGACCTTTGGTCCTAGTGAAGGTCCTGTTGCAGAATCAGTTTTCATTGCAGGTATGTTTGTAAAATACGGTGAAGAATATGCCCAGTTAGCTGAGCTTTTAGGAGACAATAAAGAAGCGGAACGTGCAAGAGCAGAGGTTTCTGCTATGTATGATGCGATTTTGGAAAGCGGTTGGGATGGTGACTGGTTCCTTCGTGCTTATGATGCATACAGCAATAAGGTTGGTTCCAAGGAATGTGAAGAAGGTCAGATTTACATTGAACCGCAGGGCTTTTGTGTCCTTGCAGGTGTTGGTGTAAAAGAAGGTCTTGCCGAAAAGGCACTTGCTTCCGTAAAGGAACGTCTGGATACCAAATATGGTGTCATGATTTTACAGCCGGCTTATACCAAATATCATTTAGAGCTGGGTGAAATCTCCTCTTATCCACCAGGATATAAAGAAAATGCCGGTATTTTCTGCCACAACAATCCTTGGATTTCCATTGCGGAAACTGTCTTAGGTCATGGTGACAGAGCCTTTGAAGTATATCAGAAAACCTGTCCGGCTTATGTAGAGGATATCAGTGAAATCCACAGAACTGAGCCATATGTATATTCACAAATGGTTGCGGGACGTGATGCCAAGTACCATGGAGAAGCGAAAAACAGCTGGTTAACCGGTACTGCAGCATGGACCTTTGTTAATATTTCACAGTACATTTTAGGCTGCTATCCAACCCATCAGGGCTTAAGCATTGACCCATGTATTCCGGCTGACTTTGGTGATTTCACACTGACCAGACAATTCCGTGGTGTGACCTACCATATTTCAGTTACCAATCCAAAGCATGTACAAAAGGGTGTTATCAGCATGCTTGTTGATGATGCAAAAATCGACGGAACTATCATTCCATATGATGCTTCCAAGAAAGATGTAAAGGTACAAGTGTTTATGGGATAATTCCATAAGCTTTGTATAAATGAAACCTTCCTTACCTCATAGATAGGACTACTGCCTGGAGCAGTTTCCTGATTATCAAGAGAACAGAGCCATTTGCTTGTAATGGCTCTGTTTTTTGCTATGATTCGTACTCTATGACATCATCTGTATATTTTCTCTGCATATCATGCTGTTTTTTACGATTTTCAACTGTTTCAAAAATAATGGAAAAATCATAATCCTCCGGATACAGCTCCGTGGCTGCCACATGAAGCTTTACTCGTTTGTGATTAATCCAAATCTTTTTATTCGGTAATTGTACTCTTAATACGCCTTTTTCATTGATTGCTTCACACACGATGCCTATTTTTTTCTCCGGATAGACCATGACACTATCCCCAATTTTGTACTTGGTACTAAGATTGGTGTTCTTATTTGGCATTTTTGCTTTCGCAATTCTTGCTGTACTTGTTTTGCTGATACTGCTTTCCGGCTTTTGAAACTGGTAAGCTTCTACTGCTTTCTCACCATAAGAGGCTCGAATCGCCACTCTTAGCATTTCATTTGGCATACCAAGTCTGTCTGCAATATAAAAAGCACAGCTTTCCCCGGCTTCTCCTATCACCATTTGATAGGTAGGTCTTAGGGTTTCTTTGTCAAAAGCCATTCTCGCATTGATGATATCCGGCGTTTTGTCTGCATATTCTTTTACCTCAGGATAATGCGTTGTCACTAAGAAAATAGCTTTACTTTTCCTAAGCTCCTCTAAGATAGCAATCGCAATTCCCATGCCTTCCGTCGGGTCTGTTCCTGAACCTAATTCGTCCATAATCACAAAACTGTCCTTATTTGCTTCCCTTAAAACTTCCAGCACATTTGTTATATGGGCAGAAAAGGTTGACAGGTTCTCAGACAGATTCTGTCCATCTCCAATATCACATAAATAGGAGCTGTTCATACAGATGTCTGCATTTTTACAGGTAACATGCAAGCCACATTGTGCCATCATGCTATTTAGCATAACGGTTTTGATTGCCACCGTTTTCCCACCGGTATTTGGACCGGTTATCACAATACCTTGTGCTTTTTCCCCTATCTCAAACTGCAAGGGAACTGCTGCCTTTTTATCCATCAATGGATGTCGTGCCTCGGTTAATTTTATTCTGCGCTGTGTATTTATGATTGGCTCTGTTGCATCCATATCCATACTTAATTTCCCTTTGGAAAATATGAAATCTAATTTTTCAATCATTTTTAAGTTTTCCTGTAACACCGGAGCTGATGCCGATACGATTGCCGACAGGGTATATAAAATACGATATACTTCATTTTCCTCACTTATTTTGAGTAACTGCAGTTCTTCATAGATTTTTGCAACACTTGTCGGCTCTATAAAAAATGTGCTGCCTGTCGAAGATTTATCAATGACGCTGCCGGATATTTTGAGCTTGCAGTCCTTTTTCACAGGAAGACAGATACGTCCATTTCTAGATGTACAATAATTATCCGCCATGCAGTCTTTATTGGAACGCAGGATTTGCTCCGCCTTCTGCTTCATTTCTTCTTCGCATTTTATGATTTGATTTCGTATCTTTCCTAATTCCTTTGATGCATAATCGTCCACCTCATCATTTCTGATTTTACTGCTGATTTCTTCCCGTAGTTCCGAAATGGCGTCCAGGTTTTCCTCATAATAGGCTAAGGAATTTCCATATACTTTTCCTCTTCCCAAATAGTCCTTCAAACGTTTTATTGCGACCAGCACTCTTTCTACTCGTTCTAACTGATAGGGCGTCAGGCAATCTCCCTTTTCTGCAATCGTCAAAATTTCTTTCATTTCAGAGATATTCTGTAAGGGTGGTGTACCCAGCTTTTCCATCAGATTTTTCGCATCTGTGGTGTCTCTTAGCTGTTTTCTTAATTCTGTTTCAGAAAAACAGATGGTAGTCTCTCTTACTTTCTTTTTTGCCCAATCTGTAATGGCTAAATCAGCCCATAATTCTTTTACCTTATCGAATTCAATTTGTCTGTCAATATTCATTTTCTTTGTCCTTTCTTATCAAATTGTTTTCGCCTATAGGTAGCAAAATATAAAAAGACCATAGCTACCCTAAGTGCATTAAGATACTATGGTCCTTGATTGAAAACATAGAATGTGCCTTGGCACATTCTCGCGCCGAGTGCGGTCGTTTACGACTCTCTTCCTCTTTGCGCAAGTGCGCATCCTGCCGGAGGCTTTTATGTATAGGAAACGAAGTTTCCTAATACATAAAAAGAGCATGACCATACAGTCATGCTCATACCATCTATGGAAATAGATACCACAATATTAAGCAATTGTAAGGCGAAAACGCTGACAACCTCTGCTGTCAACAAATGGGCAGACTCCTAGTGTAAACTAAAAATCACCCTGCAATATTTATTTTGCAATTTTCTCCATTACAACAACACTTAACATGCAAAATCCTCCTAAAAGTCGTTTTCCTTTTTATACACCTGTTAAAAATGTTTGTCAAGTCATAATTTTCATTATCCAACTGTAATTGTATTCCAGGCATCAGATGGAATAATTCCGATATATGTCTTTCCAGGATTTAACTTAATCTCTTGTCCTGTATAATCATAGTACTTTGTAATAGCTGTTTCCCCATTTTTATACCAAATAATTGGAATAAACTGCCCATCAGTAATATAGTATCCTGTAGAAGTCTGACTTGGCATATAACCAATTACATTGTAAATTA
>CAMBAN010000010.1 GCA_945864145.1 uncultured Lachnospiraceae bacterium
TGCTGCTCTTTTTATTATTAATAAAATTCCTGTATTAAAACAACTGGCAAGCCTGTATGTGTGGGTATTTCGAGGAACTCCACTTTTGGTACAGTTATTTATCATATACTGGGGGATTTGTAACCCTGCAGGTATCAGTAAATGGATTGCGTGTATTGCGGCTTTGTCTCTGAATGTTGGAGCCTATTCTGCAGAAACTATCAGAGCTGCTATCCTTTCTATAGATAAAGGACAGTGGGAGGCAGGCTATTCTCTGTCCATGTCTTACCAACAGGCATTTTGGAGGATTATTGTACCACAGGCAGCAAAGGTTTCTATTCCGCCACTGTTTAATACCTTTATCGGTCTGGTAAAAGATACTTCTTTGGCGTCCACCATAATGATTTCGGAAATGTTCAGAAAATCGCAGGAGTTTGCATCAAGCTCTTTGGAATACCTGATTATTTATGCAGAGGTCGCATTGATTTATCTTGTATTTTGTACGGTATTAACAGGGGTACAAAAGTTAATCGAGAAGAAATTACGTGTCGGAAGGTAGAGGAAAAGTATGTACGCAATCCAGAATGTATATAAATCATTTGATGATAATCAGGTTTTAAAGGGTGTATCTTTGGAGGTAGAAGAGCATAAAACAACAGTATTAATCGGTCCGTCCGGCTCTGGTAAGACGACGCTTTTACGCTGCTTCAATCTTTTGGAAATGCCTGATAGTGGTTCCATTGAGTTGAATGGAGCTTCCATGACCTTTCAGGGTGGAAAAAAAGCAAAATACAAGATGGAAGAAATCAAAAAGCTTCGTCGCAAAACAGGGATGGTTTTTCAGAATTTCCAATTATTTCCACACATGACGGTGTTGGAAAATATTATGGAAGGACCTGTCACCGTATTAAAGAAAACAAAAGAAGAAGCAAAAGAAGAAGCCCTGGAATTACTTGCCAAGGTTGGTCTTACGGAAAAGCAGAATGCCTATCCGCGAGAACTGTCAGGCGGGCAGCAACAGCGTATTGCGATTGCGAGAGCACTTGCCATGAAACCGGAGCTTTTACTTTTTGATGAGCCGACAAGTGCACTTGATCCGGAGCTTGAGGTAGAGGTACTGAATCTTATCAGAAAGCTTGTAGAGGAAAAGCAGACAATTGTCATCATTACACATAAAATGTCTTTTGCAAGAGAAGTAGCAGATAAGGTGGCTTTTTTTGACCAGGGTATCATTTTGAAGGAAGGTACCTTTGAAGAGTTAGAGCACAGTAACATTCCAAGGATTACTCAGTTCTTAAATATGCTGGAGTAGACTTGGCTGTACATATTTTCACACATAAGGAGGAGTATCAAATGAATAAGAAATTTGGTATCAAAGAAGTGGTAGCAACAGGTATCGGAACAGCATTGTTCGTTGCATTGACAGAGGTGCAGATTCCATTAGGGTTCATTCCTAATACTGCTTTACAACCAAGAGCAGCATTGCTTGCATTTTTAGCGGCAATATTTGGTCCTGTAGTTGGTGGTTTGGTAGGCTTATTAGGACATGCTTTAGGAGATGCCTTATTCTATGGCAGCGTATGGTGGAGCTGGGTATTCCCGGATGCCGTATTTGGTATTTTAGTAGGTCTTTTTGCAGCAAAATATGCAATCAAAGACGGAGGCTTTGATAAGAAAGCAATTCTTTTATTTAATGCCGTACAGGTAATCGGCAATGCGATTGCATGGATTGTTGTAGCACCGGTATTAGATATCATTATTTATGCAGAGCCTGCAAACAAAGTATTTGCACAAGGATTCTGGGCATTTTTAGGAAATATTATTATTATTGCAATTTTAGGAACGCTTCTTGGAGCAGGCTATTCAAAAATCGGAGCTAAATCTTCAAGCTTAAGCAAAGAAGACTAAAGGAAGTATGAGACAAGTAGAACCAATTATTACATTTAAAGATTTTACATTTAAATATCGTGCGCAGGTAGAACCAACCTTATATGATATTAATCTTTCCATTTATCCGGGAGAGAAAATATTGATAGTTGGACCATCCGGTTCAGGAAAATCAACACTAGCTCATTGTATCAATGGGCTAGTGCCGTTTTCGTATAAGGGGGATATATCAGGCAGCTATGAAATCAAAGGACAGAATCCTCAAAAACTGGGTATCTTCGGTCTGTCTAAAATTGTAGGTACTGTTTTGCAGGACACAGATGGACAGTTTATTGGTTTGACAGTTGCAGAGGATATTGCCTTTGTACTGGAAAATGACAAAGTGCCACAGCCGGAAATGAAGCAACGTGTGCAGGACGTTGCAGAGCTGATGGATGTGGATACACTATTAAAATGTGCACCAAGAGAGCTTTCCGGAGGACAAAAGCAACGTGTTTCCATGGCCGGTGTCATGATTGATGATGTAGATATTTTATTATTTGACGAGCCACTGGCAAATCTTGACCCTGCAACAGGGAAAAAGACGATTGCTTTGATTGATAAAATCCAAAAAGAAAGGCCGGTTACGATTCTGATTATCGAGCATCGCCTGGAGGACGCTTTATATAAGGATGTAGACCGCATTATAGTAATGTCTGAGGGACGCATTGTCGCAGATACGACACCGGATGAACTGCTATCTGGAAATGTATTAGAGGAACATGGTATTCGTGAACCTTTATATTTATCAGCATTAAAACAGGCAGGCTGTCACATCCTTCCGGAAACGAAGCCTCAGCATATCGAAAGTATGGATTTATCACCTTATAAAGATAAGGTATTTGACTGGTTTCGCAGTGTTTCTTTAAAAAAGAAAGAAATATCTGAGGAAAGTGCATTAGAGATTAAGGACTTAGATTTTTCCTATGTATCGGGAAAACCAATTTTGCAGGATATTCATTTTACGATTAAGAAGGGTGAAATGGTCAGTATAGTCGGTAAAAATGGTGCAGGAAAGTCGACACTTTCCAACTTGATTTGTGGTTTTATGCAGCCGGACAGGGGCAGTATGCTTTTGCAGGGACAGGATATCAGCACTTTGTCTATCAAAGAACGCGGAGAAAAAATTGGTTTTGTTATGCAAAATCCAAATCAAATGATTAGCAAGCCTATGATTTTTGATGAAGTAGCATTAGGTTTAAGAGTAAGAGGCGTTTCGGAGGATGAGGTAAAGGAAAGAGTATATGAAACTCTAAAAATTTGCGGCTTGTATCCTTTTAGAAACTGGCCTGTTTCTGCATTGAGCTTTGGCCAGAAAAAACGTGTGACCATTGCATCCATTTTAGTAATGAATCCGGATATTTTGATTTTAGATGAACCGACTGCAGGACAGGATTATAAGCATTATACCGAGATTGTGGAGTTTTTAAAGCAAATCAATGGGCAATTCGGTATTACGATTTTAATGATTACTCATGATATGCACCTTATGCTTGAATATACAGACCGTGCGATTGTACTGGCAGATGGGAAAATCATTGCAGATGATATACCTGCAAAAGTATTAACCAACGAAGAGATTGCACAAAAAGCATATTTAAAAAAGACTTCTTTATATGATTTGGCAGTAAATTGTGGTATTGAGGCGGTATCTGATTTTGTGGAATGCTTTATTCAGTATGACAGAGAAAAAAGGAAGGAAAGGAACTGATTATGTCCAGAGTATTAAGTTATGAGGAAAAGGATACGTGGATACACAGATTAAGTGGTGTGACGAAACTGGTATTTTTCCTTTTGTGGTCAATCACAAGTATGCTTTCCTATGATACAAGAGTATTGGTAGTCATGCTGATATGCAGCCTTTTGATTTTCAGAATGTCCAGAACAGAGTGGAGACAAGTAGGAACAGTATTTAAATTCATCATGTTGTTTTTAGTAATTAATCTGCTTGCTATCTATGTTTTTTCACCGGACCAGGGTGCAAAGATATATGGCTCATCGACACCGCTGTTTGGCGATACCGGTAGATATGCATTGACAAAGGAACAGTTATTTTATGAGTGCAATGTCATGATAAAATATCTGACAGTAATTCCTGCTGTATTTATGTTCATTGTAACGACAAATCCGAGTGAATTTGCCGCATCTTTAAATAAAGTAGGCATTCATTACAATATAGGTTATTCTTTAGCAATTGCCTTACGTTATATACCGGATGTACAGGATGAATATAAAAAAATTAAACATGCGCAGGAAGCAAGAGGAATCGAGATGTCCTCAAAGGCATCTTTAAAGGATAGAATAAAAAGTACTTCCGCGATTTTGTTTCCGTTGATATTTTCCAGCATGGATAGAATAGATATTATCAGTAATGCCATGGAGCTACGCGGCTATGGAAAACATAAAGAACGTACCTGGTATTCGGAAAGAGCATTGCAAAGAAATGACTATATTGTTTTAATAGTGACAATTTTATTTTCTGTTGTGGCGTTGGTGATTACCTTCCATGACGGCAGCAGGTTTTATAATCCGTTTTAATCTAATTTTCAGCATCGATATTATTCAAAAAATAATATGGATGCTGTTTTTTTATGAAGCGGTTCTATTGACAAATATATCCATAAATGCTATATTCATATCAAATTAATAGGAAAACTAGGGATAAGATTACATTGCTACGTTTCAAAACGCTTTGAAAATGAATTGCACGCGGCAGGTTTCACTTGTAGCTTAGGGCTTGCAGGCTGTGAGAAAGGCATGGTTATGAAGATGAAAGAGATATTATGTTTTGGAGATTCGAATACTTACGGTTTAATACCGGGGACGAAGGATAGATATGACTGGAAGACAAGATGGACAGGCATTGTAGGAGAAAAAATGAAAGAAAAAGGTTATGTGCTTTCAGAGGAAGGCTTATGTGGAAGGACAACAATCTTTGATGATCCATTGCGTGCGGGCAGAAGAGGAACAGAGCTGTTACCTGTGCTGTTAGAAACACATAAACCTGACATCGTTGTCATTATGCTGGGGACTAATGATTGTAAGATACATTATGATGCCTCACCGGAGCTGATTGGACTTGGCGCTAAAAAGCTGGTGGAGCAGGTACAAAGTAATCGTGCTGATGCAAAAATCGTGTTAGTATCTCCTATAGCATTAGGAGATGGCGTCGGAGAAGAAGGCTATGACCCTGAGTTTGATGAGAATTCTGTAGAGAGGTCAAAAAAACTACCAAAAGTATTTGCTAATGTGGCAAGAGAAAAGCAAATTGCATTTCTTGCTGCTTCCGATTTTGCATTACCGAGTAAGGCGGACCGGGAGCATATGGATGAAACTGGACATGCACAGTTTGCAGAAGCAGTAATTGAAAAGCTGTCACAGTTAATAGTATGAAAAGAATTTATTGACATATAAGGCAGAGGGAAAGAGTAAAAAGATTATAATCCTTCTGCCCGGTCAGAGGTAGAGAGTAAAAATTACGATTTCCCTCTGCCTGAAAAAGAGAAAAAACAGTGGTGGAGTCAGAGGGAAAAGACGAAAAATACGCTTACCCTCTGACTTTTTTTCATGCAAAGGGATGAAAGGCAGAGGGAAGAAGCAAAAACAGTGACAAACATCTGCCATTATTATCAGAAGAAATTGCAAAAAGCAGAGGGAAAATCAAAAAAAGGCAAGTAAGGGTGATTAAAGAGCATCATGAAGTGAAAATCGGGCAGAGGGAAAAGACGAAAAAGCAGTAGTACGGGGGAAATGTGCTAAAAGACCACTAAGACAGCTTAAATCACAACTACTTATCTGTAAATCGAAGGAAATTAGAACGAATCTGAAGAATTTTCACCACTAAGATTGCACAAAATAGGTCGGCTTATCCGTAATACAAAACAAGTATCAATTTTGGGGATATCGAGGGCTCTTATTACATTCAAAAAAAGACTAATAAAGAAATAAGGAAAGAAAATATTCTGAAAAAAGCAAGAATTAACGGATAGGTTTACATATCATTTAAAAAATAATAAAAAATTACTTGTAATTATCTGAAAATACTTTATAATAATATATGAAGTAGATAAATTATGTAAATTTACAGTACAATTTTAAAAAAGAAAATGTATACCACGATAAGGGTGAGTGATATTTTCTTTCAGAAAACAAGGAGGAGGAATAGCATGTTTAGTTCAAATGCCTTTGATTATGTGAATACGTTGGGGACAGCATTAGATGCAACTGCGCTGAGAAATGAAATCATTTCAAACAACATTGCCAATGTAGATACTCCAGAGTACAAAAGAAAAGACATCCGTTTTGAAACTGAATTAAAACAGGCATTTTTACGTTCCGATGACAGCACTGTAGATGCAACGGTAAAACACCTGGATTTGCGCGAATTAGAACCCGAAGTATATACAGATTATGCAGAACTTTCCTATCGTTATGATGGAAACAATGTAGATATCGATAATGAGAACGTAATTTTGGCAAAAAATCAGATTAAGTATAACGGTCTTATGGCTAGCGTAAATAAGGAATTTTCAAATCTGAAGAGAGTTATGAATTAAAAAGGAGAGTAGGGTATGGGTATATTTGATTCTTTTGACATCAATTCATCCGGTATGTCTGCACAGCGCTATCGAATGGATATTATTTCTCAGAATGTAGCCAATGCAGAAACAACAAGGACAGAGGATGGTACACCTTATGTAAGAAAGGTAGTTACCTTTGAAGAAAAAACAGATGCGAAAAACAGACAGTTTTCTCATGTATTGGACAGCGCCTTCAGTAATTTAAGCGGCAGACCTATTGGATATACCAATTCTGCAGAGTTAACTTCTCAGGGTAAGGGCGTAAAAATCGGAGAGGTAACAGAAGATACCTGGACAGAAATGAATATGGTATATGATCCAACACATCCGGATGCAGATGAAAATGGTTACGTAACTTATCCGAATGTAAATACAATTACAGAAATGACAAACCTGATTGATGCCAGCAGAAGCTATGAGGCAAATGCGACAGCCTTTGAAGCAAGCAAATCGATGGCATTAAAGGGACTTGAAATGGCAAATTAATGAGGGGGCATAAAAAGTGACAATAACGTCAGCAAATGATATCAAAGAATTATATAACGTCAGCTCTGATGCAATAAAGAACAGCTTATGGAACAATAATACAGAAGCAGCAGATACTGATGATAAAAATATGTTTCAGACAATTTTCAATGCAGCAGTAGATAATATCGATGAAACAAACGGATATTTATCTGATCAGGAAAATGAAGAATTGAAATTAGCAATGGGTATTACAGATAATACACATGATTTATCAATTGCCATGCAGAAGGCAGAAACAGCATTACAGTATACAATCGCAGTAAGAGATAAACTGTTATCCGCATATAACGAAATTATGCAGATGCAGGCATAAGCGACACAAAAGAGGCAGGGAGATAGACAGTATAAGGCAGGGAATACAGGCCAAGCAAGAAGGAGAGACCCACGATGGTAGACAAGTTGTTAGAAATTTGGAAAAAAGTTTCAGAAAGGGTATTAGAATGGTGGAATAAGTTTAAACCAAAGCAGAAAACACTGATTATCTGTGTTGCTGCCGGTGTAGTAGTAGCTATTGCGATTCTGGTTGCAGTGCTGACAAGAAAACAGTACCAGCCATTAGTAGTGTGTGAATCTACAAAGGAAGCATCACAGATTAAAGATTTATTAGATGGAGATTCGCTAGATTATAAGGTATCCAGTGATGGATTGACCTTCCAGATTTTAAGTACACAATTATCTGATGCGAATCTTCTGCTTGGTGCTAATAATATTCCAACTTCATCTTACACATTGGATGATGTGCTGGATGGTAACTTTTCAACAACAGAGGCTGATAAGCAAAAAAGATACCGCCTCTATTTAGAAACACAAATGGAGGAAGACCTGGAAAGCTATGCAGCTGTAAAATCAGCAAATGTGCAGCTTACTATTCCAGAGGACAATGGTACACTCATTGCTCAAAATTTAGAAACCTATGCGAGCGTATTACTTGATTTGAATGCAGATGTAACCTTCACAGAAGAAATTGCATCTAACATGGCAAGATTTGTAGCGACCGCTTTAGGAAACAATACAACAGATAACGTAACGATTACCAGCGTGGATGGTACGATTTGGTTTCCGGTAGAAGATACCTATGCATCCATTGATAAAGCAGATACTATGATGCTGCTAAAACAGGAAGCAGAAAGCCTTATCAAAAATGAAGTAAAGCAGGTGCTTCTTGGAACCAATGAATTTACACAGATTGAGGTAGCAACAAACATTTCCATGGACTTCTCACAGCAGGAGGTTACACAACACAGCTACACACCGGCAGAAGGACAGGATCAGGGTGTGCTATCACATGAGGAAGTATATCAGGCAAAGGGAGAGGATGGCTCAGGTGGAGTACCTGGTACAGATTCTAACTCTGAAACGGATTATATGATTGATCCATCAACAACATCAACGACGTCAACCTATGAGAGAAAGAGTGATTACTTACCAAACGAAACTATCACAACAACGAAAAAACCAACAGGTTCTATTGTATATAACGACAGTTCCGTTTCTGTAGCAGCTGTAAAATATACCATCGTCAGAGAAGAGGATGCAGAACTGAAGGGTCTGTTAGCGGATATGACCTGGGAGGAATACAAGGTAGCAAATGATACCAGAACAAAACTGGAAATTGATGAAGATTTAGTCAGTGTGGTAGCAAATGCAACAGGTATTCCATCTCAAAACATATCATTTGTAGCTTATGAAGAAATGCAATTTATTGATAAGACAACAGAGAGTGTTGACTATAAGGATGTCATCCAGATTGTCTTAATCATCATTATTTTAGGATTACTGGCATTCGTTGTATTTATGAGCTTACGTACAAAGAAGGAAGTAGAAGAGGAAGAAGAACTTTCCGTAGAGGATTTATTACAATCTACTGCGCAGGAAGAACTTGAAAATATTGAATTAGAGCAAAAGTCAGAAGCAAGAAAGCTGATAGAGACATTCGTAGAGGAAAATCCGGAAGCGGTTGCAACGCTTTTACGAAATTGGCTTGATGAGGATTGGGGGTAAATAGAAATGGCAGATAAAGAAACATTGAGCGGTGTACAAAAAGCCGCAATATTACTTATCACTTTGGGGCCGGAAAAATCTGCCTTAGTATTTAAACATTTAAAGGAAGAAGAAATTGAAGACCTGACATTAGAAATTGCAAATACAAAAAGTGTAACACCACAGGTAAAAGAACAGGTCATTAATGAGTTTTATGAAGTATGTCTGGCACAACAGTATATTGCAGAGGGCGGTATTGGATACGCCAAAGAACTTTTGGAAAAAGCACTTGGAAACGAAAAGGCGATGGATGTTATTGGCAAGCTGACAGCTTCTTTACAGGTTAAACCATTTGAGTTTGTAAAAAAGACAGATGCTTCACAGCTGTTGAACTTTATTCAGGATGAACATCCACAGACTATCGCTTTGATTTTATCTTATCTGTCGTCAGGACAGGCTGCATCTATTCTTGCATCCTTGACACCTGAAAAGCAGGCAGATGTAGCAAGAAGAATTGCAACGATGGACAGAACAAGCCCGGATGTAATCAAAGAGGTAGAACGAGTTCTGGAAACAAAGCTGTCATCACTGGTAAATCAGGATTACACAGTTATCGGTGGTGTCGATGCAGTAGTAGATATCTTAAATACAGTAGACAGAGGAACAGAAAAACATATCATGGAAACCCTGGAAGTGGAAGAACCGGAACTTGCAGACGAAATCAGAAAGAAGATGTTCGTATTCGAAGATATCCTGCTGCTTGATGACCGTGCAATCCAGCGTGTACTTCGTGATGTAGATAATAATGACCTTGCCATTGCATGTAAAGGCTCTAATGAAGAGGTTCAGACACGTATCTTTAATAACATGTCTAAGCGTTTAGCTGAAATGATTAAGGAAGATATGGAATTTATGGGACCAGTTCGTATGAAGGATGTTGAGGAAGCACAGCAGAAGATTGTTAACATTATCAGAAAACTTGAAGACTCTGCAGAGATTGTTATTTCCAGAGGTGGAGGTGACGAGGTAATTGTCTAAAAATGGTGTATTGAAATCCGGTTGGATTATGATAAATGAAACAGATACAAGAGTCATTGATACCAACGCTTTGGTAGAAAACAAATTGAAGGAGCTTGCTATCAAAATTGCAGAGGAAACAGCAGAGGATGCAGATTTTCCGGATGGGTTTGCAGAGGGATTAAATGCAGAACAGGTTGCCAATCTGGTAGCAGAACCACAGCAAACACCGGAGGAACAGACGCAGGCGCAGATTGCTGAAATGATGGAACAGGCGCAAGCTGAAATAGAAACCATGAAGGCGCAAGCCATGGATGAAATAGAACAGGCGAGAGCAGAGGCTTTGGAAAGTGCCAAAAAAGAAGGCTTTGAAACAGGTCTTAAAAAGGGTGTAGAAGAGGGGTATGCGAAAGGACATGAAGAAGGCATAAAAAGTGTTGGCGCAGAACGTGAGAAGCTGTATCAGGAAGTTTCTGAAAAAATGGAAGCATTTCAACAGGAATATGAGAAAAAAATCAATGAACTGGAGCCTCAGTTTGTAGAAACCTTGACGGGTATTTATGAGCATGTTTTTCAAGTGAGCTTAAAAAATTCCAGAGACCTGGTAGTACATTTGTTGCAAAATACCATGAAAAATATCGAAGGAAACAGCGGCTATCTGATACATGTTTCCAAGGACGATTATCCATTTGTCAGTATGCAGAAAAAGGAAATCGTAAAAGGAACCAGTATCCAGTTGGAAAATGTAGATATTATTGAGGACGCTACACTTGCAAAGAGCGAATGTATGATAGAAACAGGAAATGGAGTCTTTGACTGTAGTCTTGGAACACAGTTAGAATCCCTGAATGAAGAATTACGACTGCTGTCCTATGAGCCAAAGGTAAAGGAAGAAGAACAGTAATAGAAAGGCATGGGTAACTACATGGAAACAGAAATGATAAGAAGCAAATATCTGACTGTTTTAAATAAGACATTTTATAAAAAACTGGGAAAAGTAGAGAACGTGGTTGGTCTTACCATAGAGTCTGCTGGACCGGATGCAAAGCTGGGTGATCTTTGCAGAATTTATACAGATACTGCAAAAGAACATTTTATCATGGCTGAGGTCGTGGGTTTTAAGGATAAAAAGACATTGCTCATGCCATATGAGGGAACAGAAGGCATTGGACTTGGCTGTATTGTGGAAAATATGAACTATCCGCTAAGTGTATCAGTAGGCGATTATTTGTTAGGAAAAACCTTGGATGGACTTGGCAGATGTGTAGACGGCTATCAGCCAGACCCTAGAACTGTGGAAAGATATCCGTTGGAGGCACCGCCACCAGACCCACTTACAAGAGAAATTATCTCAGAGGTATTACCTCTTGGAGTAAAGGCAGTGGATGGACTGATTACAGTAGGTAAGGGACAAAGAATTGGTATATTTGCAGGTTCTGGTGTAGGAAAGTCTACCTTACTTGGTATGTTTGCAAGAAATACAAAAGCTGACATCAATGTCATTGCTTTAATAGGAGAGCGAGGCAGAGAGGTCAGAGAATTCATAGAAAGAGACCTTGGTGAGGAAGGAATGAAGAGGTCGGTAGTAGTAGTGGCAACTTCGGATAAACCGGCACTGGAAAGAAACAGGGCAGCAAAAACAGCTACAGCAATTGCAGAATATTTCAGAGACCAGGGAAAAGATGTCCTTCTCATGATGGACTCCCTGACCCGTTTTTCCATGGCACAAAGAGAAATTGGTCTTGCAAGTGGAGAACCACCTGTAACAAGAGGCTATCCGCCAAGTGTTTACTCTGAAATGCCAAAGCTTTTGGAAAGAGCAGGCTGTGCGACTAAGGGCTCTATTACAGGTCTTTATACCGTTTTGGTAGATGGTGAAGATTTTAATGAGCCAATTACAGATACAGCAAGAAGCATATTGGATGGACATATCATGCTGACCAGAAAGCTTGCAAACACTAATCACTATCCTGCAATTGATGTCTTACAGAGTATTTCCAGATGTATGTCATCGATTGTAGATAAAGACCAAAAGATAGCGTCAGGAAAGCTGAAAAATATTTTAGCGACCTATCATGAGGCTGAGGATTTGATTAATATTGGTGCATATAAAAAGGGAAGTAATGCAAACATTGATAATGCGATTGCAAAAATTGATGCAGTAAATGAATATCTGCTGCAGGATGTAGATGAAAAATTTGATTATCAACAGTCAGTAGATTTACTGGAAGGACTTTTTGCAGAGGAAGGACAGTAAGGGGCTGAAAAATGGCTCGATTTCGATATAAAATGCAAAGCATTCTGGATATCAAGGAAAAGCTGGAATCAAGCGCAAAGCAGGCTTTTGCCGAAGCAAACAGAAGGCTGGAGGATGAAAAAGAAAAGTTACAGAACTTATATGATAGAAAAGAAGCATATCTGGAAGAGGGAGTAGCCCTTCGTTTAGCAAAGCTGGATGTGCGAAAAATAAGAGAGAACAAAATGGCTGTCATGCGCATGGATGAAATGATTCGAGCACAAAGAAAAGCCGTAGACGTGGCAGCCAAAGCCTTGGAGGAGGCTAGAATAAAACTCGAAGAGGTTATGAAGGAAAGAAAAACCCATGAAAAATTGAAAGAAAATGCTTTCCAGGAATTTTTGCAAGAGGAAAATGCCGCAGAGAGCAAGGAAATAGACCAGTTAACTACTTATTTACATGGACAGAAATTGATGGGGGAAAAGGAAGATGGCAAATAATAATGCAAATTTAAGCCCGGATGCTCCTGAAATGCAGATGAAGCAATTAAAAGAAACAAAGAAGCAGTTTGCACAGGAACAGAAAAATCAAAGAAAAGAAGCCAAGCTTCGTGCAAAGGAATTAGAAAATCAGCAAAGAGAATTGGATGAACAGATTGATGGCAGCAGCTTGCCGGTAGTATTGGTCACTTTGTTTATCATTGTTATCTGGCTTGGTATTTTGATTTTACTGATTAAGATGGATGTAGGAGGTTTTGGTTCTAACGTATTGACACCTATTTTTAAGGATGTACCGGTGATTCAGAAAATTCTTCCGACAGACTCCACAACAGAATCAGATTCACAAACTTATGGTGGATATTCCAGTCTAAAGGAAGCAGTAGACCAGATTACTAAGCTTGAGCTTCAGCTGGAACAGCTGCAAAATGCAAATGCCACCTACGCAGAACAGATTGAAACTTTAAAGGCAGAGGTAGAGCGATTAAAAACCTTTGAAGATAATCAGGTAGCCTTCCAGAAAATTAAGGAACAGTTCTATGAAGAGGTCGTTTATGCCGAAAATGGTCCAGGGGCTGAAGAATATAAAAAATATTATGAAGAAATGGATCCTGCTACGGCAGAGGCACTTTACAAGCAGGTAATCGGAACGGTTGCAGCAGATCAGCAGCTTTCAGAGTATGCAAAGACCTTTAGCAATATGGATGCAAGCAGTGCAGCCAAGATATTAGAGGCTATGACAGATAATTTAGATTTGGCAGCAGAAATATTACAGACATTAGATGTAACCAGCAGAGGTGAAATCATGGGCGAGATGGATGCGTCCATCGCAGCAAGAATTGCAAAGCTCATGGCACCAAATAACTAAGGAAAGTGTTTTATTTACCGATATATATTATGTAGATAGAACCTTGACAACAAAAGAGAGGAGGAATGTAAATGGGAAACACAATGGTAAACAGTATAGGAAGTGACACAGCTATATTGCTTACTGCCCGGAATGTATCAAAGCAGACAACAGGGATTTCTTCATCGGACAAGGATTTTAACACCATTTTAGGTCAGACTCGAGAAAAAACGCTACAGACATCAGCGACAAATACAGAAAAAAGTACAGCGGATAATCCGACAAAAGAAAAAATGACAGATGTGTCAGACAAAAACATGACAGCTGAAGAAAAGACAGCAGTGGATAAAACAGAAGAAAACAGAAACACAGAAAAGTCAGACACTGCAAAAGAGCAGGTAAAGACGGAAACACAGGAGCAGGTAAAGGAAAGTACGCAGGAGCCGGAGGAGGTTGACGATGAAATCATGGAAACCTTAGTAGAGGCAGTTAATCAGATTTTTGAGCAGGCAGCAGAAATCCTGGAGCTTTCAGAGGAAGAACTGAAGGCATTGATGGAGGATTTGCAATTAAATCCTGTAGATTTGCTCAATCCGGACAGTATGGTACAGCTTGCACTTGCAGCAGGCGGAGAAGACTCCGTTATCAGTATCGTGATGAATGAAACTATTTATGATAATTTACACGATTTGATAGAATGTGTGGAAGGTGAACTTGCTGCATTGACAGAAGAAACAGGACTGACACAGGAGGAGCTTGGAGAACTGGTAAACCAGATTAAGGCACTTGCCATGGAAGAAACAGCAGATGCGCCGGTAAATCCGGAAATGTCGGAGGAAGCACCGGAACCTGTCATAGAGCAGGAAAAGCTTATTGTAACCATGGAAAAGACGAATCCGGCAGAACAGACAAAGACAGATATGACACAGATGTCAGAAAAGGAAACAGCAGAAGTGGAAACGCAAAAGCTGACTGTAGAGGCACCGGAAAAACAATCGGAAAGCAGGCAGGAGTATACAGATGAGCAGGGAACCGGACAGGAAATGACACCATTTCAACAGAGTCTGGAGCACATGCAGCAAACTGCGGAAGCATCAGACACTGTATCAAATATGACAACAGATTATGCACCGACACCGGAAGCTATTTTAAAGCAGCTGGCAGATTATGTAAAAGTACAGTCGGGAAAAGAACTGACAGAAATGGAAATGCAGCTGCATCCGGCATCTTTAGGAGCTGTTCATATTTCTATTTCCAACAGAGGCGGTGTGATTACAGCACAGATAACGACACAAAATGAAACAGTGAAGGACGCTATCGAGTCACAGGTTGTAACGCTGAAGAATAATTTGGAGGAACAGGGTGTCAAGGTAGAAGCAGTAGAAGTATCTGTTGCAAGCCATCAGATGGAAAGAAATCTGGAGCAGGGCAGTAAAGACCGGAAAAACCAGGAAGAAAACAGCAAAACAGACGGCATCAGGAAAAACCGTCGGACAAGTATCAATCTCAATGCATGGCAGGAAGAGGATGAGGAAGCGATAGAAGCAGATGAGGTAGAGGCTGTAAGACTTGCAAAAGAAATGATGCAGTTGTATGGCAATTCGATGGATTTGTTGGCATAAGAAAGGAAGTAAAGCTATGAGTTTAATGGCGTATTATGTGGATGGGGAGCTACAGACATCGACGACATCGTCAGATTCACTGTCAAAAACCGAAAATAAAAATGCGGTAAACAGTGATACCTTTTTAACATTGTTAGTTGCAGAAATGCAAAATCAGGACCCATTGGAGCCAACCAGTAATACAGAGTGGGTATCACAGTATGCAACCTTTACACAGGTTGAACAAATGGGCGAAATGTCAGATTCGATGGATATGCTTCGTGCAAATAACCTGGTTGGTAAGGAAGTTATCATGAAGGTGACAAGCGTGTCAACAGGCGAAACAAGCTATGTACGTGGTCCAGTAGACTATATCACCATCGAAGAAGGCAAACCGTTATTGAATATTGGTGGTTCCAGCTATTCACTGGATGATTTGGATACAGTGGCTTCAGACGAATACTTTGAGTGCTATGATTTCTATACAGAATTTACAGGTATGATGGATGCACTTCCGGATGTCAATCAGCTTGATAAATCCTATAAGACAGCAATGGGAGAATTGTATGATATGTATTCTGAAATGACAGATAGTCAGAAGGAATATATGCAAAAGTATGCACCGGCATATTTGACTAATTATGAAACCTATATCAAAAAAATGGAAGAGCTGGGTATTACCTATGGTGGTGATAAGAAAGAGCCGGCAACATTAGACAGCATTCTGGAAGCCTTCAATACAAAGATGGATGCATTAATGACACAGCTGTCAGGTCTGTCTTCATCGGTAACAACGATTTCAACAAATACAGCAAGTGCAGCGTCAGGCACAGGCTCGTCCTCAGCCGGAGGCACAACAGATGCAACACAGGGTACTGATAAAACTGCGGATGGTACAGAAGGCACAGATAATGCAGACAGTACAGCCGGAGCAACAGGAAGTACAGACAGTGGAGAGAGTACAGACAGCACAGACAGTGCAGGAAGCACGGACAGTGGAGAAAGTACAGACAGTGCAGGCAACACGGAAAGTACAGATAATGCAGCAGAGGAAACAGGAAACGCATCAGGAGAAACAGAAACTACAACGGAAGCTGGAAACGATGACTCTGAGGTATCAGACGACACCTTGGATAAACTGACAGAAGATATCTAAGAGCTGAAGCGGCAGGCTTTCAAAGGGCAGGAGGATTGGATATGAATATCAATAATAACCAGTTCCTTTCCATTGAACAGCTTCAAAATCAGTTTTTAAGTCAGCAAAAGGGTAGACAAAAGGTAAGCACAACAGACGGACTCAGCTTTGAACAGGTGTTGCAGAATACACAGAACAGCAACGAGGTCAGATTTTCAAAGCACGCAGCAAGCCGGCTGAATGACAGAAACATAGAGCTTACATCTGAACAATGGGAAAGGTTAAAGGATGGCACAAAGAAAGCAGGGGAAAAGGGCATACAGGAATCGTTAGTCCTGGTAGATGAGCTTGCTTTTATTGTGAACACAAAGAGTAACACAGTGATAACAGCAATGGATCAGTCAGAAACAAAGGAAAATGTATTTACAAATATTGATGGAGCCGTGATTATTTAGTCGGACCTTTTAAGGAGACTAATGCTTCGGAACGATAGAAGAAGCAACACGGGAAAAGAATTAGGAGGTCATTCATTATGATGAGATCACTTTACTCTGGTGTATCAGGTTTAAAAACACACCAGACAAAAATGGACGTTATCGGTAACAATATCGCTAACGTAAACACAACTGCATACAAGAGCATGTCAATTAACTTTTCGGAATTGATGTATCAGACAACACAGGCAGCATCTGCACCAAGTGAGTCCCTGGCAGGTACCAATCCAAAACAGATTGGTCTTGGTGTACAGTCAGCAGCTATTTCTACAAAAGTTGAGGGTGGTGCTACTCAGACAACCGGTAATCCTTTTGATTTAAAGATTAACGGTGATGAATTCTTTATTGTAAGTGATGGCTCACAAACTTACTTTACAAGAGATGGTTCCTTCTATGTAGACGCAGATGGTAATCTGGCGATGTCAAGCACAGGCTACAAGGTAATGGGCTGGCAGGCCGAGGAAGCAGATGACGGTACCTTACAGGTAAAGAAGGATACGGTATCTCCACTTGTAGTTATGGATGAAAGCAATAAGACGTATGCAGCAGAATATACAAAGGCAGCAGTAGCAAGTGGTATTGTAGACTGGTTCGATGAAAATCAGAGCGATTCCGCAGGAAATATTGTCAGCCTGCAGTTCTATGATAATCTGGGTTACAGCTATACAGCAAAATTCAGTATGCATAACGGTTATAAGCCGACTACAACAAAGGAAGATTATACATTCTATGTAGAATTGGAAGGTGTTTATGATTCGAATGGTAAACTGGTAACAGGCAGTGACAACTTATCATTTGGTTCAGCACAGTCAAACTTCAAACTGACAGGGGAAACCTATGGTGTACAAAACTATACCGTTAATAAGAAGGAAGTAGCATTAGCAGGTGGAACAACAACTACAACGATTGCCTATGTAAATTATTCAACAACTACAGGTGGTACAACAACTACTACATCAGTTATTTTGTATCCTGCAGATTTAACAGGTCTTGCTACTCCGTTACCTGGAACTCCAACTCAGTTGTTTAAAGCAGATGGAACTGTAGATCCAGCCAATGCAGACATCTTCAAAGCCCTTTATGGCACAAATATTGATGCGACGGCTATACAATCAAGCAGTGTCGACCCGACCTCAGGTACCTTGACAGTTACAGGAAAAAATATTACCAGTGCAGCAGTGCTGACCTATTCCGGTACGACGGGCGAATTGATAAGTGGAAAAACATATAATCTGGATTTATCCAGCCTTGGAGATGCATTTACTACGATAGAGATTGATTTTACAAAGACAAGTGTATCGGATAATGATGGAAGCTCAACAGTAGCCCTTACAAGAGGTAATACGTCAAAAGGCTTCAAGGGACGTGAGCTTGGTACCTTACAGGGTGTATCCATCCAGTCAAATGGTATGATTTATGCTTCTTACAGCAATGGTCAGACAAAGCTTCTTGGACAGATTGCAGTTGCTGAGTTTGCCAATGCATCAGGACTTCAGAAGGAAGGAGAAAATCTCTACAGCCAGACAAATAACTCCGGTGAGTTCAACGGTATTGGAATTGACATCAGCAGCAATGGTGATGCAATGACAACCGGTACTCTGGAAATGAGTAACGTTGACCTGTCCTCTGAATTTACAGAGATGATTACCACCCAGAGAGGATATCAGGCAAACAGCCGTATCATTACTGTTTCAGATACCTTGCTGGAAGAACTGGTTAACCTCAAGAGATAATAGACAATAGAAAAGGGAGTACCACACAAAAAGGGACTCCCTTTCTCTTTAGAATAATTATTCTGACATAAGTGTCAGAAAGTAGACAGAAAAGAAAGGCTTGTAGAAAATGATTGAAATAACAAAACTAAATGGTTCTAAGATGCTGATAAATACCAGTTTGATAGAAACTGTGGAAGAAACACCTGATACTGTTATAACTTTGACATCTGGGAAGAAGATTATTGCGAAAGAAAGTAGACAAGATGTCAAAAATTTAGTAAAATTAACTAGAAAAGAATACTTTTCTCGACAACAAGAGTGAAAAATAAAAAAATGTGTAAAATTTTCAGAAAATTGTTGAAATTTATGTAACCTTACAGTATTATAGTTATAAGAGATAAGTCAGCAAAAGTCATGTGGGGACATGACGAAGAAGAGGCTGACAGATAAAGGGGTGTGTAAAAGTGGATTTAGCTTCTTTAATTGGTCTGGTCGCGTGTATCGCGCTTGTATTATTTGGTATAGTTAGTGGTGAAGATGGATTTGCAGCCATTGGCTATTTCCTGGATCCTGCATCTGCACTGATCACATTTGGTGGTGCGATTTGTGCTTCTTTGGCATCTGTATCTATGCCGGATTTCATAAATGGATTAAAAAGTATTACATTAATATTCAAACCGGTAAAAGTAAATGTACCGGAAATGATTGCAAAAATTATCGAGCTTTCCAATGTAGCCAGAAAGGAAGGTTTGCTCTCTTTGGAAGAGGCAGCAAGCAGCCTGGATGACCCTTTCATGAAGAAAGGAATTTTACTTATCGTCGATGGTACTGACCCTGAGCTGGTTCGTGCAATCATGGAAACAGAATTGGATAGTATTGAAAGCAGACATAATAATCGAATTGGATTTTGGGAGACAGTTGCTTCCATGGGTCCTGCCTGGGGTATGATTGGTACCCTGGTTGGATTGGTTATCATGTTATATCACATGTCTGACCCTTCTACACTAGGACCATCCATGGCCGTAGCATTGATTACAACATTTTATGGCTCTTTGCTTGCCAACTGGATTTGTACACCGACAGCTAATAAATTGAAGGCAAACAATGCCATTGAAATTGAAGCAAAGACAATTATGATTGAGGGACTCCTTTCTATTCAGGCAGGTGAGAACCCAAGAGTTATTGAAGAAAAGTTGAAATCCTTCCTTGCTCCTAAGGATAGACCGGCATCTGCTGATGAAGGAAATGGCGGAGGTGAGGCTTAATGGCCAAAAAGAAAAATATAGTTATCAAAATGGGTCTTGCAGAATGGATGGGAACTTTCTCAGACATGATGACCTTGCTTATGTGTTTCTTTGTTATGTTGTTCTCCATGTCAAATCTGGATGAAGCAAAATACGATGATGTAGCACAATCCTTTCAACAGACTGTCAGTATTTTCAAAGGCGGGGCAAAAGCAATTGGAGACGGTATTTTAGTCAGTAATGGTGTCAGCCAGCTGAATATGCTGGATGAATATATCAATTCAACGGGTAAAGTAGCAGAGAGTGAAACAGACGAACTGGATTTTGAAGAAAATGCATCAGGCTTAGAGGAAACAGATGCACAGACACTGGCAGAACAGTTAAATGCAACAGAAGAAGAAATCAAACAGCTTCAGGCATCCATTGCAAATCTTGAGGAAGAAAAAATGCAGCTGTCAGAACAGCTTGCAGAGAAAATAGAGGAAGCACTTTCTGAGAGCATGATGAGCGATAAAGTAGATGTGGAATTCAATTCGGATTGTGTCATTCTTACCTTAAATGGTGCATTCCTGTTTGATTCAGGAGATGCGACCATCAAACCTGAGAGCTATGCAGTATTGAAAAAAATCGGTGTTTTGCTTACCAAATATGCAGACAGCACGATTGAGATAGAAGGACATACAGATTCTGTTCCATTCAATGGCGGAAGATATGAAAACAATGATGTATTAAGCAGCTATAGAGCTTTAGCTGTATTCAATTATTTGAAAGAAAATTCGTCTGTTGACCCTTCCATCATGAAACATTCCGGAAGAGGAGAATATATGCCAATCGCAGATAATTCCACACCGGAAGGCAGAGCAAAAAACAGACGTGTAGAAATAAAGATATACAATTTATTGAGTGCCTATTAAAGGGGGAACAAAAGAATGAAAAAGAATCTTTTATCAATTATTATTCTTGCCTTGCTGGTAGTAAATATCGTACTTTCAGCAATTATGATGATTAATGTGACAAGTGCTTCCAAGAAAACAGCACAACTGGTCGCAGACATCTCTACTGTATTACAGTTAGAAATCGACGGATTACCTGATACATCAACAGCAGCTTCTGTTTCTCAGGCGGATACAGCAGTATATGACCTGGCAACTGAGCTGACCATCCCGTTAAAGAATGATGCAGATGGCACAGCACATTATGCAGTTGGCACCGTATCCTTATCTATGGATATGACCCATGAAGACTATGCTACTTACTCAGACCTTTCCACAAGAGAAGGCTTGATTAAGGATATAATTTTTGACGTACTTGGAAATTACACCATGGAAGAAGCAAAAGCAAATGCAAGTACTGTTAAAGCAGAAATCTTACAGAGGATTCAGGAATTGTTTGGTTCAACCTTCATTTATGGAGTGTCATTTAACTTCCTGTATTCATAGGAGACAACAAAAAGGAAAAAAGACCTCTTAATTACAGCAACAGGGGGTGATTGGTGACATGGGAGAGGTACTATCTCAAAATGAGATTGACAGTTTGCTGGCAGCGCTAAGCAGTGGCGAACTGGACGTAGAGGACATGCAGGAAAAGGATGAAAAACAGGTTAAAAATTATGATTTCACCCGTCCTGCCAAGTTCTCAAAAGAGCATCTTAGGACTTTAGGCATGATTTTTGAACATTACGGAAGATTACTATCTACAAATTTACCGGTATATTTGCGGAAGAACGTACAGGTAAGTGTAGCGAGTTCGGAAACAGTAACCTTTGCAGAATTTTCAAACGCTTTGTCGAACCCGGTATTACTTACGATTGTCAACTTTTCTCCAATGCAGGGCAGCATCATTATGGAGCTGACCAGTGGCTTGGGCTATGCGATTATTGACAGAATGCTGGGTGGAAAAGGTGAAACTCTTGAAAAAACAAGAGAGTTCTCAGAAATTGAGATGAGCATTATTGAAAGAATCATGGTTATCTGCATGCAGCTTTTAAGAGAACCATGGAAAAATGTGGCTGATGTCAATCCTTTCTTGGAAAGAATTGAAACAAATCCACAGTTTGCTCAGATTATTTCACCTAGTGACATGGTTGCACTCGTTACTATGAATGTCAAAATCGGAGATGTGGAAGGTTTGATGAATGTATGTCTTCCGTTTTTTACATTGGAAACAGTTATGGACAGGTTAAATACCAAATACTGGTTCTCCAATATGCAGAAAATGGATGATGAAGACTTTGAACAGTTCCTTGAAGTTATGCTTCGTAAGGTAGATGTTCCGGTCAAAGCAGTACTCGGTAAGAGTGTGATTACAGTCAATGATTTTGTAAACATTCAAGTGGGAGATATTATCCGACTGGACAGTAAAGTGGATGAAGAACTTGACGTGTATGTCGGAAATATTAAAAAGTTCCAGGCAGTGCCCGGGGCAAATAAAGAATCTTATGCGGTGAGAATAACATCGGTTAACAGAGAGGAGGAGTAGGCAATGGATGGTATGTTATCTCAGGATGAAATAAATGCACTGTTAAATGGCGTAGATTTAAGCGCTGACAGCGGTTCTGCTTCGGCAGAAGCTGATACGGCAACAGCAACCGTAGATGGTGCAGATGGATTGACAGATGTAGAAAAGGATGCGATTGGAGAGGTTGCCAATATCAGTATGGGTACCTCAGCAACAACCTTATATTCTTTAGTAAACAAAAAGGTTAACATTACCACACCGGTTGTTGAAATGACAACTTGGGAAGATGTTATGAATGACTATGAAAAACCTTGTGTATTTATTCAGATTAAATACACCGTAGGTTTAAATGGTACGAACATCTTAGTTTTGAAGGAACATGACGTAAAGGTCATCACTGACTTAATGATGGGTGGTGACGGTACCAATGTTGATGGAGAAATCAGCGAATTGCACTTAAGTGCAATTTCGGAAGCGATGAATCAAATGATGGGTTCTTCGGCAACATCTCTTTCTTCCATGCTTGGAAAGACAATTGATATTAGCCCGCCAGAAGCCAGCCTTGTAAATTTACAGTCAAGAGAACCTAAGGATTTGTCACCGTTCCTTGAGGATAATTTTGTAAAGATTTCCTTCAAGATGCAGATTGAAGATCTGGTTGATTCCACTTTGATGCAGTTATATCCTTTGGATTTCGCAAAATCTATTTATGATACATTTATGATGCAACAGATGGGAGGAGCAGCACCGGAGCCTGCAGCAGCACCGGAACCGACACCTGCACCTGCAGCACCACAGGCAGCAGCACCACAACCGCAGCCAACACCACAGGCACAACCACAAATGGGAATGCCACAGATGGGAATGCCGCAGATGGGAATGCCACAGATGGATATGAGTCAGATGGGAATGCCTCCGTATGGAGGAATGCCATATGGTATGAACATTCAGCCTGCACAGTTCCAGAATTTTGCACCGGGCGGACCGGAAATGGTCAGCTCAGAGAGTATCGGATTGATTAAGGATGTACCACTTGAAGTAACAGTAGAGCTTGGAAGAACAACCAAATCCATTTCGGATATTCTGGAATTTGCACCTGGTACCATTATTGAATTAGATAAAATTGCCGGTGAACCGATTGATGTATTGGTAAATGGCAAATTTGTTGCAAAGGGCGAGGTAGTTGTCATCGAAGAAAGCTTTGGTGTCAGAATCATGGAAATTGTGAAATAACAAATGGAGGTTAGCAAATGGCTAAGAAAGTTTTAATTGTTGATGATGCAGCTTTTATGCGAATGATGATTAAGGATATCCTGACAAAGAACGGATATGAAATTGCAGCAGAAGCTGAAAACGGCAAGGTTGCCGTAGATAAATACAAAGAAACTTCACCGGATTTGACCTTACTTGATATTACCATGCCTGAGATGGATGGTATTCAGGCACTTAAGGCAATCAAAGCTGTTGACCCGAATGCAAACTGCATTATGTGTTCTGCGATGGGACAGCAGGCAATGGTTATTGAGGCAATTCAATCCGGTGCAAAGGATTTCATTGTAAAGCCTTTCCAGGCAGACAGAGTTTTAGAGGCAGTAAAAAAAGTAATTGGTTAACAAAGACTAGAAAGGTACAGTGACTATTATGACATCTTCAGGTAGCGACTCCACTGTTCAGTTAATTACAGTAATACTCATTTTTATATTTGTTCTGGCTTTAACCTATATAACAACAAAATTCACAGCGGGGCTTCAGAAATCAAAACTGGCAAGCCCCAATGTGGAGATTATTGAGACCTTTAAGTTATCGACAAATAAATATGTTCAGATTATAAGAATTGGTAAAAAGTACTATTCTGTCGTTGTTTGTAAGGATGCCGTCACTTTGATGGGAGAATTGCAGGAGGATGAAATAGAGCTGCCAAAATCAGGAACGGAAGCGACAATGAGTTTTCAAGAAATTTTGAACAAGGCAAAAAATTTAAAAGGCAAAAAGTAGGCGAAATGAATGAAAAACTTTAAAAACCGTGAAAAAGCAAAGACATTTTTTTATATGCTGGCAATGGTGCTTATCCTCATTTTGGCAAACCAGACAGTCAGTTATGCAACAGAATATGATGATGATGTGTTAGCGGATTCTGTTCTGTCGAATGAACCAAACGTAGATGAGAACAGAACAAATATCGATGACCCTGGAACAGCAGAAACAGCAGATGACTTAAAGAAGTTAAATATCGCACAGAATCTGACCATTACTTATGATAATGGAAATGGTGAGCTGAATGGTTCTCTAAGAATTTTACTGATTTTAACAGCACTTTCTTTGATACCGTTTTTGCTGATTACGATTACTTCCTTTACCAGAATTTTGATTGTACTAAGCTTTACCAGACAAGCATTAAATACAACATCGGCACCACCCAATCAGGTATTGGTTGCAATTTCTTTATTCCTTACTTTCTTTATCATGCAGCCTGTTTTTTCGAAGGTATACACAGAAGCAGTTGTACCATATGATGCAGGTGAGATTTCTTTAGAAGAAGGGATTACCAAGGCACTTGATCCATTACGAGAGTTTATGTATGAACAGACTCAGGTAAAAGATGTAGATGCTTTTATGCAGATAGCAAATCAGCCTTGGGATGGAGAGTCTTTGGCAGATATTCCAACTTCGGTGCTGATTCCAAGCTTCATTATCAGTGAGCTTAGAACTGCATTTATCATAGGCTTTATGATTTACATACCGTTTATTGTGATTGATATGGTAGTTGCATCGGTACTGATGAGTATGGGTATGATGATGTTACCACCAACGACCATTTCCATGCCGTTCAAAATTTTACTGTTTGTTTTGGCAGACGGTTGGAATTTAGTCATTGTCAATTTGGTTAGAACCTTTTACTAACCTGCTAAGGGAGGCTTGTTATGCAGACAGAAATCGTTACAGACGTTATGCAGAGTGCATTATTTCTGGTATTGAAAACCGCAGCACCAATGCTGTTAATTTCTTTAGTGATTGGTCTTGTTGTCAGTATTTTCCAGACAGTAACATCCATTCAGGAGCAGACACTTACCTTTGTACCGAAAATGGTGGGTATGTTTTTGGGACTGATGCTAATTGGTCATTGGATGCTCAACAATTTAACGACCTTTATGGAGGAGCTGTGGAGAGATTTTTCCATTTATATCCGATAAAACAAAACGGAAAGGAGCACGACAGACAGCATGGTAGACTTATCTTTTCCGGTGCAGGAGTTAGAATATTTTTTACTGGTTTTTGTAAGAGTTGCAACTTTTATTTTTTCAGCCCCATTCTTTAGTACCAGAAATGTACCAAAGAGGGTAAGAATTGGATTAAGCGTGTTTGTGGCCTATCTCATGTATGCTTTCTATCAACCACACGTATATCCTGAATACAATACGGTATTAGGTTATGGCGTTATCGTTATGAAGGAAGTAGCAGTCGGATTGCTTTTAGGAGCAGGGTCACAGCTGTGTACTTCCATTGTTTTATTTGCAGGAAGGATTGTAGACATGGAAGTGGGATTATCCATGGCAAATATCTTCGATCCAAACACTAATCAGCAGACTTCTATTACAGGTAGTTTTTTCCAGTTTGGAGTATTGTTGATTTTATATTCCACAGGCTTACATAGATATTTACTAAAAGCATTAATGGAAACCTTTACTTTGATTCCCATAGCAGGTGCAAAGTTCAATTTGGACAGCCTGTTAGAAACAATGGTTACTTTTTTAGCAGATTATATTGTCATTGGTTTCCGAATTTGTCTGCCGGTTTTTGCAAGTATAACACTAATGAATATTATCTTAGGCTTGTTAGCAAAGCTGGCGCCCCAAATGAATATGTTCTCTGTAGGTATCCAATTAAAATTATTGGCAGGACTTAGTGTTTTATTTCTTACGATTGGAATGCTACCAAGTATTTCTAATTTTATCTCGAATCAGATACAGGCGATTATGGTAGCAGTCGTGGAGGGCATGATGTGATACTAGAATTAAATCTTCAGTTTTTTGCGGCAGATGGTCCCGGTGGTGAAAAGACAGAGGAACCTACCAGCAAAAAGAAAGAGGACACCAGAAAAGATGGTAAGGTTGCAAAAAGTAAGGAGCTTTCCAGTGGTGTTCAGCTTATTTGTTTATTTGTAATTTTGAAATTTTATGTAGGAAACATGGGCGAACAGTTCCTTAAATTTTTTCAGGAAATGTATGAAAAATTTCCTGCCTATACTACCTATTGGGGCGGTCGTATTGTGAAAACAGATTATACCTTTTTGTTTCACGGTATCTTTCTGGCAATATTAAAGCTGTTACTTCCTTTTTTTCTGATAGGTGTGATTATTTCCATTGTAGTAAATATGGCACAGTTCAAATTCCAGATTTCTACAAAACCGATGCATCCAAAGCTTGGCAAATTAAATCCAATCAATGGATTTAAAAGACTATTTTCAGTAGAAAAGCTGTTGGAGCTTTTAAAATCTATTTTAAAGGTCGTTTTGATTTCAGTAGTGGTTTACAGCACAATCAAGGACGACTGGGTATATTTATACAAGTTTTATGAAATGCCTTTAAATCAGGCTATTGAATTAATTGGCAATATTGTGATTAATCTAGGATTGAAAATTTCTCTTTTCTTTCTGGTCATTGCCTTTGCGGACTTTGCCTATCAAAAATATAAGTTCCACAAGGATATCAAAATGACAAAGCAGGAAGTAAAGGATGAATATAAAAATGCAGAAGGAGATCCGCAGATAAAAGGTAAAATCAGACAGAAGATGAGAGAGGTCTCTCAACGAAGGATGATGCAGGATGTACCGAAAGCGGATGTTGTTATTACAAACCCGACACATTTTGCAGTAGCAATTCGCTACGCACCGGATGAATGTCCGGCTCCGGTAGTGTTGGCAAAGGGTACGGATTATCTGGCACAAAAAATTAAGGCAGTTGCAAAAGAAAATGGAGTAGAACTAGTGGAAAACAGACCGCTTGCAAGAATGCTGTATGCAAATGTGGAAGTTGGACAACAGATTCCACCGGAACTTTATCAGGCAGTTGCAGAGGTTTTGGCTGCCGTATACAAGTCACAGGGCAAATTATAACGTTTGAAGGGGGAGACAGAACATGAAGAAGGCAGACATAGGAGTTGCGTTATATATACTTGCCGCATTTATTATGTTAATCGTGCCAATCAGTAGTACACTGTTGGACGTTTTGCTGGCATGCAATATGGCGATTGCATTTACCGTTCTGTTTAGCACGATGTTTGCAAAAGAAGTCTTGGATTTATCCTTTTATCCAACCGTGCTTTTGTTCACCACAATTTTCAGAATCGCGTTGAATGTTTCATCTACACGTTTGATTCTTTCTACCGGTAATCCCGGTAATGTTGTAACCACATTTGGCAATTTCGTAGGCGGTGGTGATTTCGTTATCGGTATTGTTGTTTTCATCATTTTGATTTTAGTACAGTTTATTGTTATCAATAAAGGTTCTGAAAGAGTAGCAGAAGTTACTGCCAGATTTACCTTGGATGCTATGCCTGGTAAGCAGATGGCAATTGATGCAGACTTAAATACCGGAGCTATTACAGATGCAGAGGCAAAGGTACGAAGAGATAAATTGCAACAGGAAGCGAGCTTCTTTGGTTCTATGGATGGTGCAGTTAAATATGTAAAAGGAGATGCAACAGCAGGACTTGTTATTACAGCAGTAAATGTCATCGGCGGTATTGCAATGGGGATGCTCAGACAAGGCATGGATATAGGAGATGCAGCAAATAAATATGTACTGCTTACCATTGGTGACGGACTTGTCAGCCAGATACCTTCGCTTTTGATTTCTTTATCAACAGGTATTTTAGTTACCAAGGGCTCTAAAGATGCCGATTTTGGTTCTGTATTGATAAAACAGCTTTTTGGCATGCCAAAGGTACTTTACATGGTAGGTCTGGTGTTAATGGTACTTGGTATTTTGACACCATTAAGCAATCTGATTTTCTTACCGCTTGGAGCACTGTTTATTGTAGTTGGTCGTGTGATGGCAAATACCATCGAAACAGCAGCTATTGAACAGGAGGCAGATACAGAGGAAGAAGATGCAGAGGAAATACGACGACCGGAAAATGTCAAATCTCTTTTGCAGGTGGACCCCATCGAATTGGAATTTGGTTACGGTATTATTCCACTGGCAGACATCAATCAAGGTGGAGATTTACTTGACAGAGTTGTCATGATTAGACGACAGATTGCGTTAGAGCTTGGTACTGTTGTTCCAATCATCAGACTGAGAGATAACATTCAGTTAAATCCTAATCAATATATTATTAAAATTAAAGGTATACAGGTCAGTGAAGGAGAAATCCTGTTTGACCATTACATGGCGATGAATCCCGGGTTTGTGGAAGAAGAAATTTCAGGTATTCCAACCTTTGAACCATCCTTCCATTTGCCGGCTATCTGGATAACGGAAAACCAGAGAGAACGTGCAGAAAGCGTAGGCTACACTGTAGTTGACCCACCTTCTATCATCGCTACACACTTGACAGAGATTATCAGGCAGTATCTGGCAGATCTTCTTACCAGACAGGATGTACAAAATCTGGTGGACAATGTCAAGGAAACCAACCCATCACTTGTGGATGAATTGGTACCAAAGCTTTTGGGACTTGGAGATATTCAGAAGGTATTACAGAATTTGTTAAAAGAAGGCATTTCTGTCAGAGATTTAGTTACCATATTTGAAACGTTGGCAGACCATGCAGCAACAACGCGTGATACGGATATTTTAACAGAGTATGTTAGACAGAGCTTGAAGAGAGCAATTTCCAATAAATATTTTCCGACAAATGAGACAACAAGTGTAGTTACTCTTGATCCGAAGCTTGAACAGGAGATTATGGGAAGTATTAAGCAGACGGAACAGGGAGCTTATCTTACTCTTGACCCGGATAAGACGAAAAATATTATGGAATCTGTCGAAACAGAGGTTGGAAAGCTGGAAAAGCTAGGTAAAAATCCAATCGTCATAACCTCTCCAATTGTCAGGATGTACTTTAAACGATTGACAGAGGATTACTTTAAAGACTTAATCGTCGTATCATACAACGAAATTGACTCTAGTGTAGAATTACAATCAGTAGGAATGGTGACAGCATAATGATTATTAAAAAATTTCAGGGAAAAACAAAAGAAGAAGCGTTAGAAATTGCAAAAAAAGAATTAGGTGACGGACTAGTTGAAATGAATGTAAAGACATTAAAAGCAAAAGGAATGCTCAGAATGTTCAAAAAGAACATGATAGAGGTAACCGTTGCCAAGGAAGAAGAAAATGAAAAGTATGGCTATGTAGCAAGTAAGGTGCAAAAAACAACAGCAGAGGAGGCTGGTGTAAAAGTATCACTTAGTCAGGGGAAAATCATTCCCATGAAGCAGCCAGTAAAAATTGCATCAGGTCAGGGCAGCGTGGAGCCGGTTATGGCGCCAACTGCAAATACTTCAGAACAAGAAGTGAAACAGGAGACTCCTAAGGGAAGTATTTTAGAAGAAAAATTGGATAATTTGCAGACTCTTTTAGAAAAGCAGCTTTCCAGTCAGGCTCAAAAGGAAGCAGAGGAGGAAAAAGCAAAGGAAAAAGAAAATGAAAAAAAGGAAGCAGAGAACAGAAATCGAATAAACTTCTTAAAGCTTCTTTATAACAAGATGATTGATAATGAAGTGGCAGAAAAGTATGCAAATGAAATCATTGATGAGATTGATAAAAACTGTAAGGCAGATGTCACAATGGATATGATGCTTTCGGAAATTTATCAGAGAATGATTTTAAAGCTTGGTAAGCCATATACTTTAGAAGATACGGGAGAAAGTCAGGGACCAAAGGTTATTTTCTTTGTTGGACCAACCGGTGTAGGAAAAACGACGACGATTGCTAAAATAGCATCTACCTTCCGCGTAGAACAAAAGAAGAAGGTGACACTTTTGACTGCAGACACCTATCGTATTGCAGCAGCAGAGCAGCTTCGTACTTATGCCAATATTTTACAGGTTCCATTTAAGGTAGTGTATACAGCACAGGAAATTACAGATACCATCGAAGAGTATTCGGACTATGATTATATCCTGATTGATACTACCGGTCATTCACCAAATAACGAGGCACAAAGAGAAAGTATGAGTGACTTAATTAATTCAGTAGAAACAAAAGCAACCAAGGAGGTATTCTTAGTAGTTTCAGCTTCTACCAAATATCGCGATTTAACAAGGATTGCAGATACCTATAAAGAAATTGCAGATTATAAGCTCATCTTTACAAAACTTGATGAAACTTCGACAATTGGAAATATCTACAATTTAAAAATGTATACCGGAGCCAGCCTATCCTATGTGACCTGTGGACAGAATGTGCCGGATGATATTGAATTTTTCAACCCACAGACAACCGTAAAGCAATTGTTAGGTGGAAAACGTTAGGAAAGGAGCAAGTTGTATGGATCAGGCAGAACAGTTAAGAAATGTAATAAAGATGAATCCGGTACCTGTTCCTCTTGCAAGAATCATTACTGTTACAAGTGGAAAAGGCGGTGTAGGAAAATCGAATACAGCAATCAACCTTGCCTGTCAGCTGAAAAAGCTAGGTCAACGTGTGATTATTCTGGATGCAGATTTCGGACTTGCCAATATAGAGATTATGTTTGGAACAGTACCACAGCACAATTTGTGTGATTTGATTTATCAAAGGAAAAGTATTACAGATATTATTACCTGGGGACCTATGGATATCGGTTTTATTTCAGGAGGTTCAGGAATTACAGGACTTGCTAATTTAGGTAAAGACTATCTCAACTATATTATTCAAAATTTAGCAAAATTAGATGCGATTGCGGATGTTATCATTATTGATACCGGTGCAGGTATCTCAGATGCCGTTATGGATTTTCTGGTAGCAAGTGGAGAGATTTTTGTAGTTGCAACACCGGAGCCGACTTCTATTACCGATTCCTATTCGTTGTTAAAGGCTTTGAATCAGCATCCAAGATTTTCACGAGAGGATTCTAAGATTAAAGTCATAGCAAATAAGGTAACCTCAGCAGAAGAAGGACTTAGCATGTTCAATAAGCTCAATTCTGTTGTGAACAGATATTTAAAATTACCCATTTCTTATTTGGGAGAAATCCCGCAGGATGCACATTTGGAAAATGCAGTTATGCAGCAGATGCCGGTCAGCATGCAGAGTCCGAATTCCAGATCTGCAAAGGCATATGAAAGAATGGCATATGCCATTATGGATAAGGAATATGAAAAACCAAGAACAAAGCGTGGTATGGCAGCATTCTTTTCACATATTGTAGCCGGAAATAAAAAAATGGGTTAGAAAGGCAAGGTTCTTATGAGTGTATTGTTAAAAAGAGCAGTACAGGAGGTTAAAATGTTAGAGAAAATGATTACTCCTGGAGACAAAGTAGAAATGACAGCATCTGAAAAAGTCATTCTTCCGGATGGAACGGAGGGCACAAGCAGATATATGACAATTGTGACAGATGTGTCAGAAGATAACATACTGGAAATTGCAATGCCAATGGAAAAAACGAAGCTGGTATTGCTTCCGGTAGACGGAGAATACCATGTCTGTTTTTTTACAAACGCAGGGATGTATACCGGAACAGTCAAAATTGTTGACAGACAAAAAAGAGAAAGCACCTATGTACTGATAGCTGAGCTTATTTCAGAGCTGACAAAATCACAGAGAAGAGAGTATTATCGCTTAAACTGTGTGATTGAAATGGTAACAAAACAGATTGGGGAAAATGAAGCGCAGACTGTTGGAAAAAATCTGGGACATCTTGTTTCGCAGGAAGCATTTAGTAAAGGAGTAATTGTAGATATTAGTGGAGGCGGGCTCAGATTTGTATCAAAGCAGCAATTTGAACCAGGTACCTATTTATATTTGAAATTCTCTTTGCCGATAGAAAATGAAGAAAGAGAGTTTTCATTGGCAGCTAAAGTGGTAACCTCCGGTCGAGTGGGAAAACAGCCGGGCGAGTATGAAAACAGGGTAAAATTTCTTTATTTAGAGAATACAGTAAGAGAAGAGATTATTAAGTACATTTTTGATGAAGAAAGAAAAAACAGAAAAAACGGGAAAAGGTAGTGTTGAAGTATGACAATATCACAAGAAAGAGGGAAAATTAAGAAAAAAATATTAATAATTGATGACTCTGCACTCATGAGAAGAGTATCGTGTGATATAATAAATTCAGATGATCGATTCCAGGTTGCTGATCAGGCAGTAGATGGACAAGAGGCATATGAACTTTTAAAGAAAAACCGTTATGATGGAGTTATCTTGGATGTGAATATGCCCAAGATGGACGGCATCCAGCTTCTTCGACTTTTACAGAAGGATAAAATCAGAGCAAAGATTATGATGGCAAGTACAGATACCAGAGAAGGTGCATCTGTTACACTGGAGGCATTAGAACTGGGAGCCATTGATTTTATTGAAAAGCCTGCAAATATTCTTCAGCTGAAGGGAGATACTTTCCGCAAACGTTTTTTGGAAATTCTATATGCGGTAACAACGAGCCATCAGACGAATATTCCAAGGGAAAGCGTGATACCAAAGGCAAAACAGGAGGAAAATGACAAAAAGCTGGTAGATATTGTCAGAAAGAGTAAACCGATTACAGCAGGACAAAAGGTAGTAGCAATTGCCTGTTCTACAGGAGGTCCAAAAGCACTGCAAAGTGTGATTCCGAAACTTCCGGCAGAGCTTGCTGCTCCTGTTCTGATAGTTCAGCATATGCCGCAGGGATTTACGCAATCCTTATCTGAAAGATTGAATTCCATGAGCAAGGTTTCCGTAAAGGAAGCAGCAGAAGGAGACGTCTTAGAAAATGGTAAGGTCTATATTGCCAGAGGCGGACAACACATGAATGTTGTTTCAAAGGGAGCAAATGCCGTAATTCATTATACGGATGAACCTCCAAGAGAGGGTGTAAAGCCATGCGCCAATTATATGTATGAATCCTTAAAAAACTGTAATTACTCTCAGGTTGTTTGTGTAGTGCTGACAGGCATGGGGGCAGATGGCACAAAAGGAATCGTGAATTTGGAAACTGCAAAAAAAATACACGTCATTGCACAGGATGAAGCGTCTTCAACCGTTTATGGAATGCCGAAAAGTATAGCAGCTACGGGTTTAGTGAATCAAGTCGTTTCCTTAGATGATGTGGCCCAAGAAATTGTGATGAATGTGGGGGTCAAGTAGTATATGGATACAAGTCAATATCTTGAGATTTTCCTTGATGAAACAAAAGAACATTTACAAAATCTGAATACTCAGATTATGGATTTGGAGCAAAATCCGGACAACATGGATACAATCAATGAAATATTCAGAGCAGCCCATTCCTTGAAAGGTATGGCAGGTACCATGGGATATAAGAGGATGCAGACTTTAACCCATGATATGGAGAATGTTTTCTCAGAGGTTAGAAATGGAACCATTAAGGTACAGCCTGAAATGATTGATGTGCTTTTCAAATGTCTGGATGCATTAGAAGAATATTTGGATAATATTCAACAGACTACAGATGAGGGAACTAATGATAACGAGGACCTTATCAAAATCTTAAATACTATCTTAAATAATGAAAAAGGTGAGCCTGCCCAGAAGGAAGAAAAGCCGGAAGCAGCAACTGCTCAGGCAGCAGGTGGAGCACCTGATGAAAGAGAAAAATGGAGAGCAATTAAGCCAAATGATACAGAGAAAATGCTCATTGAAAAGGCAAATAAGGAAGGACTTAAGGTATATGGCATTACTGTATATATTGAAGAAGCCTGCGTATTAAAGGCAGCAAGAGCATTCCTGGTATTTAAAGCATTGGAGAAACTTGGAGAAATTATTATTTCTCAGCCAACAGCTCAGGATATCGAGGATGAGAAATTTGAAAATAACTTTAGTCTGTTATTTATTTCAGGAAATAAACAGGAAGAAGTTGTAGCTGCAATAAAAAGTGTTTCGGAAATTGAAGAGGCGCTTTGCAGTGAATATGTAGAAACACAACAGGCATCAGAGGAACCGGAAAAGGTAGAAGAACCTCCTAAGGAAGAAACAACGGCAACACCTGCAAAGCCTGCTGCAACACCTGCACCTGCAGCTTCAAAACCGGATGCAAAGAAAACACCTGCAAAACCAGTTGTAAATAGAACAGTACGTGTTGATATTGAAAAGCTGGATAACCTGATGAATCTTGTCAGTGAGCTTATCATTGCAAAGAATTCATTAGTATCAGCAACCGGTGCTCAAACAAACGGCGATAATGGTAATTTCAATGAACAGATTGAGTATCTGGAAAGTGTAACCACCAATCTTCATGAATCAGTCATGAAAGTACGAATGGTACCAATTGAAAGTGTTGTTGCCAAGTTCCCGAGAATGATCAGAGACCTGTCCAAAAAGCTTGGTAAGAAAATGGAACTGTATATGACAGGTGAGGATACAGAGCTTGATAGAACAGTAGTAGATGAAATCGGCGATCCATTGATGCATATGTTGAGAAACTCTGCAGACCATGGTTTGGAACCAAATGATGTCAGAGTGGCAAATGGCAAACCGGAGGTAGGTTCTATTTTCCTGGATGCTTATCAGGATGGTAATAATGTAGTCATCGAAGTCAGGGATGATGGCGGCGGAATTAACATCGAAGCTGTTAAGAATAAAGCGATTGAACGTGGAACCATTACACCGGAGCATGCTGAAAATATGACAGAAAAGGAAGTCATTGATTTACTCTTCCTTCCAAGCTTTTCAACTGCAAAAAAGGTTTCTGATGTATCAGGTCGAGGTGTAGGTCTTGACGTAGTAAAATCAAAAATTGAATCGTTAAGTGGCGAAGTAGAGGTTAAGAATAAATTCGGGGAAGGTTCTTCCTGGATTATCAGATTGCCATTGACACTTGCTATCATTCAGGCATTGATGGTAACAATCGGAAATGAAAAGTATGCGATTTCTTTGGGCTCTATTTCAAATATTGAAGATATTTCGCCATCTGATGTGAAGCTTGTACAGAATAAAGAAGTGATTCATATCAGAGGAACAGTCATTCCTATCATTCGTTTAAATCAGCTTCTGGATGTAGAATCTGAGCCAAAGGACCCGGATGCAAACATGACAGTTATCATTGTCAAAAAAGGAGACAAGCAGGCTGGACTTGTTGTCGATGAACTGATTGGACAGCAGGAGATTGTTATTAAGTCCATGGGTAAATTTATCAAGGTGCCAAAAATTATTAGTGGTGCAACCATTTTAGGAAATGGTGAAGTTGCACTTATCTTAGATGCAAATACATTGATTTAATAATAGAAAGGCAAGGTAGAAAAATGGGTGAAGTAATGACAATGGACGAGCAGAGACGTCTGGAAAGCCTGAATCGTCCTATCGAACATGATACAACACAGTATATCGTTACACAGCTTGGTGAAGAGCAGTACGGTATTGATATTAAATATATTTCAAACATCGTCAGAATGCAGAAGATTACCAGAGTACCTAAGGTTGTTAAATATATCAAGGGTGTCATTAATCTTCGTGGTGAAGTGATTCCAATTTTAAGTCTTCGTTTGAAAATGGGCTTAGAGGAGGATGTAATCACCAAAAAGACACGTATTATTATCTTAAAAATGGATCAACATGAGTCTATCGGCGTTTTAGTTGATGAAGTAAAAGAGGTTGTTACTTTGGATGATGAGCATATTGAAAAAGTGACCTATGATAAAGATGATAAAGCAAAGTTTTTATGCGGTGTCGGTAAGTACGATGAAAAGCTGATTTCTCTATTGGACATTGATGCAGTGCTTGCAGAAAATGAAGGATAATTTTTCAGGCAGAGGCTTCTCTAAAAAGCAGAAGCCTCTGCTAATCATAAATGAGGTAGTTAATCATGACAGAACGGATAAGTTTTCAACAGGTAACAACTGAATATTATGATGTATTAAAAGAACTTGGTAATATTGGCGCCGGAAATGCAACAACTGCACTTGCGCAGATGTTGCAATGTAAGGTAGATATGAAGGTTCCACAGGTCAGACTTTTAAACTTCAATGAAGTAGGAGAAGTTATGGGTGGCGAAGAACAGATTGTAGTAGGTATCTATCTTGCAGTAGAAGGTGATATTACCGGAAGCATTATGTTTGTATTAGAGCAGAATGCAGGAAAAGCACTTGTAGAAAAACTGATGGGTGTAAAAACGGATGATGAAGGTTTTACTGAGTTGCAGATTTCTGCTATGAAGGAAATCGGAAACATCATCACAGGTGCTTATCTGAATTCTTTATCACAAATTACAAATTTGAAAATTTTGCCGTCAGTACCGGATTTAAGCATTGATATGTTGAATGCCATTTTAAGTGTACCGGCAATTGAGTTTGGTATTATGGGTGACCAGATTTTACTGATTCAGACGCAGTTTACAGATGAGGTAGATTTGAATGGTTACTTTATTTTGATGCCTGATTTGGAGTCTTACGCGAAGATGTTGACGGCTTTAGGGTTATAAAAAATCATCAGGGAGAGGCAGGTTTTCCATGAGTGAAATAATTAAAGTAGGAATGGCCGATTTAAACGTATGTAAAAGCCCTGATGGCATCACAACACTTGGATTAGGATCCTGTGTTGGAGTGGCGATTAGAGACCCTATTGCAAAGGTAGGTGGCCTGGCACACGTTATGCTTCCAGATAGCACACAGATTGAAAATAATACGAACAGGATGAAATTTGCAGATACAGGCATAGAAGATTTGGTAAAAAAAATAGTTTCCATTGGAGGAAATAAAAGCAGATTAGAAGCCAAAATTGCAGGTGGAGCCCAAATGTTCGCATTTCAAAATAAATCGGATATGGTAAGAGTTGGCGAACGAAATGTTGAAGCCAGCAAAAAGAAACTAAAGGAACTGGGTATTCCTTTAAAGGCGGAGGATACAGGGTTAAATTATGGACGTACTGTCATATTTTATCCTGAAACGGGTGAATTCGTAATTCGTTCTGCAGGTAAACCTGAGAAAACGATTTAGAAAAATTGGAGGAAGGCAAGGTTATTAGGGTGGAGAATAATAAATCAAGATTTATTACGCCTGGAATTATGCTATTTGCAGGTGCACTGGCAATGATTATTATGCTGATTAAGCAGTATGATTTTTACAAAATGCTTTGGATATTACTGGTGGTGTTGATAGTTTTCTATTTTATCGGCGATATTGCAAGATACCTTTACAGTACCATCAGACCAAGAGTCATACCTGCAACACTTGATTTGGATAGTATAGCCAAACAGGCTGAAAAAAGGCTGATTGAAGATGAAGAAATTGAGTATTTGGATGATGACTTTGACGATACAGCCATAAATCAAAGAAAGAAGGAAAGAAAAGCAAGAAAAGCCATGGAGCAGTACACAGCATCAGCAGAGGCAGAAAGCTTTTCAAACAAAGACCTTAGTGCAGAAGAAAATACAGAAGAAACGCAGGAAGCTGACATAACGGATGCAAGCAGCTTAGAAGATAATACAGAGGAATATGGATACTCTGATGATGACTTGAAATAGACAGACTCACGAGTAAACAAAAGACTTATGATTAAGGCAACATGGAGGTAATGGATGAACGAAGCATTACGAAAAAAGCTGTGGGAAGATTACATGAAGCTAAAAACGCCGGAGCTTAGGGAAAAAATCATACTGGAATATGCTCCTTTGGTCAAGGTTGTTGCAGGACGATTGAATATGTATTTGGGGTATAGTGTAGAATATGAGGATATGGTAAGCTACGGCATTTTCGGATTGATTGATGCAATAGACAAATTCGATATGGCTAAGGAAGTAAAATTTGAGACCTATGCAAGTCTTAGAATCAGAGGTGCCATCTTGGACCAAATCAGGAAAATGGATTGGATTCCGAGAACCATCAGACAAAGACAAAAGCAAATCGATACTGTCATGAAAGAGATTGAAACAAGTACCGGACGAGAGGCTACCGATGAGGAAATCGCAAAAAAACTTGGTATCAGTGAAGATGAATATTTGGATTGGCAGACACAGCTTAAAGTAAACAATGTGGTTTCTTTGAATGAATACATGGAGCAGGGAAGTGATATCCCGGCAGACAAAAATTCGAATCATTCCTTTGATACACCGGAGATGGTGATAGAAAAGGGAGAACTGAAAGAAGTGCTTGCAGAAGCTTTAGAGCTTTTGACGGAAAAAGAAAAAAAGGTTGTATTACTTTATTATTATGAAGAATTGACCTTGAAGGAAATCAGTAACATATTAGAAGTATCAGAGTCAAGAATTTCACAGCTACATACAAAGGCATTGCAGAAAATGAAGTCAAAAATGGGTAAATACATAGGCATTTTGGATTAACAAAGGGAATAGGAAAACTTTTTGTGTGAAAGGTATGGTCGTATATGAACGGATATTTTCGTATTGTAATTGACGCCAGAGGAACAGGCTTGGAATTGATACCACCCGCAGATGGAGGTGAGGGTATTAAGGTTGGGGAGCTAAAAGACTATTTAGATAGGATTGGTGTCCCTTATGATACTATGGCAATTAATTCTGCATTATATCAATTAAAGGAAGAAAAAACATTTTTAGTTCTTAATTCCAATAAAATTGCACCTGTAGATGAAAAATGTGACATACAAGTCGGTTTCGATAAAATGTCGGCATCTTTACGATTATATCCAAAGAGTGAAGGTGGCAGTGATATTACAAAAGAACAGATTATGACTGCTATTGAAGACGCAAAAATTAAATTTGGTGTTGATATCTCAGCAATAGACCAGCTGCTTGCTGAAAAAAAGTACTGTACGGATATCATGATTGCAAAAGGTACATTGCCAACTGCCGGCAGGGATGCTACAATTAATTATTATTTCGATACCAATAACAAGGCCAGACCGGAATTGAATGAAGATGGTAGTGTAGACTTTTTCAAATTAAATACTTTGCATCATTGTACTAATGGACAAGTACTTGCAGAAATCATTCCTGAAGAAAGAGGACAGGATGGTGTAGACGTATTTGGAACGGTTACACTTGCCAGAGAAGTAAAAAAAGCAAAATTTGACCACGGACGTAATTTACAGATTTCCGAAGATGGGTTAAAATTAATTAGTATGGTAGATGGACACGTTACCTATGTAAATGGTGCAGTGTTCGTATCAGACGTGTATACAGTAGAAGACGTAGGACCTTCTACCGGAAACATTGAATATCATGGCAATGTTGAGGTAAGAGGTAACGTATGTGAAAACTTCGAAATAAAGACAGATGGAGATGTATTTGTCAATGGTGTTGTCGAGGGAGCTTATATTGAAGCAGGAGGCAATATTGTTATTGCCAGAGGCATGCATGGTCAGAATAAAGGGAAGCTGGTAGCCGGCGGAAATGTCATTGCAAAATTCATTTCAGCGGCAGAGGTTAGTGCAAAGGGCTTTGTAGAAGCCGAGCAGATTTTGAATGCAACTGTCATTGCGGGTACAGAGGTAAATGCAGAGGCAGGAAAAGGACTGATAACCGGAGGAAGAACCGTTGCCAAAAAAGCGGTTAATGTGAAAAATGCCGGTTCGCCGATGGGAGCAAATACAATTATAGAAGTAGGTGTAGACCCGGAGGCAAAGAAGAGAGTGGCTACTCTTCAAAAGGACATTTCAGAAAAGTCAAAAAGTATTAACCAGATGAAATCTGTTCTGAGTGCGCTATCTGCAAAATTGCAGTCGGGTACTAAGCTGACACCGGAGCAGATAACCAATTTAAAAGCCATACAGAAAACATTGAAAACAGAACAGGAGCAGTTCCAACAGGATATGGAGGAATTGCAGAACCTGGATGAAATGATTAAATTTGATGACAGTGCACATATTGATGTCAGAGGTACGATGCATTTGGGAGTAACCATTACAATTTCCGGTATCAATATGGCAATTAAGAGTGAGTATACGTTTTGTAGATTAATAAAAAAGGGAGCAGATATCGTTTCAACTAATATTTAAACATACAAAAGCAGCGGCCGTATAGACGACAGGGAGGAATGTATATGGCAATCAGTCCTATTTTATTAAACGCAACAATTCAACAGACAAACGAGGTACTACAAAATCAGACCAGGGAAACACATAAAGCAGCTGTGGACCAAGGTAATATTTATGTGCAGGAGCAAAAGCATGAGCATGATAAGGCAACAAAGGTAATGGATGCAGATAAGGCGATTATGTATGAAGAACGGTTTGATGCAAAAGAAAAAGGCAAGGGCAGCTATCAGGGGGATGGTGGCAAAAAGCGCAAGCCTCAAGACAATAAGAAAAAAAGTATGGAAAGACCAGAAGGTGGTTTTGACATAAAAATTTAAGGATGCAAAGGATTACGTAATGGGGAAAGAGGTTAAAAAATGAATTGGATGGAAGTTACTTTACTAATTTTAGGAATTGGTGCATTTGTGGCTAGTTTTTTGATTCCTGAGAAAAAAGGAAGCGCAGATGAATTAAATATTGATTCTGAGGTCTTACATAAGCTTGTTGCTAAGGAGATTGAAGAAGCAAAAACAAGAGTGTCAGAAGTAGTGGATGAGACTCTTGATTATGCTGTAGAAAAAACGGAGCGTGCGTCAGAACGTATCTCAAATGAGAAAATCATGGCTATTAATGATTATTCTGAGACAGTGCTTGCTGATATAAATAAAGCGCACCAAGAGGTTATCTTCCTTTATGATATGCTGAACGATAAGCATAAAAATTTGAAGGAAACAGTAAAACAGGTAGATAAACAAGCAAAAGAAGCAGAGGAAAAGGCTAATGCAGCGGCAGCCACTTTGGCAGCAAAAGAGGAAGCAAACGCAATGCTTCAGGAGAATATCCAAAAACAGGTACAGACAGTAGCATCTGTAACACCACCTGTAGTAACACCTGCAGTAACGCCTGCATCTGCACCTGTAGAGGTAGTAAAAAAGGAAGAGGCAGAAAGTGGTAAAAAGAATATTGAAGTATATTCTTTCGCACAAAATGCACCACATATTGAAAGAACAGTAACAAAACAGTTACAGGCTGAAAAGATGGAAAGTACTGTAACCAAAATAAAAGAAAAGCAGGAAGCGCAAGCTTCGGCTGCACCTAAAAAAACGGAAAAACCTGTAGAAAAGGAAAATAATAATGATAAGATTTTAAGATTGTACAAGATTGGTATGGACAGTGTGGATATAGCGAAAGAGCTGGGACTTGGAGTTGGTGAAGTGAAGCTTGTTATTAACCTGTTTAAAGGAGCAGTATAAATATTTTTGCAAATACGAGAGAGTTATTCACAGGCAATTGTTCAGAAATGGGGATTTTGTATGAAATTAAAATATTATTTACGTGGATTAGGAATTGGGATAGTTGTGACAGTGCTTTTGATGGGAGTAAGCTCGTCAAAAGAAGCAAAAGCGGAAACAACGCAAGTGGCTGCAGTTGAGAAAATGACAGAAGAAACAGAAACTGCGGAAACTACAGTAGAAGAAAGCAACGCTGCTGAAACTATAACAGCAAAAGAGGCAAAAACCTCAGAAACAGAGACGCAGGAAGAAACCAAAAATACAGAAGATACGGAACAGGCGGAAGAAGTTTCTGCTATAATAACGGAAGAAGAGACCATGGCTTCTGTAGAGATTGCAGATGGTGCAGCAGAGTCCTACTTATTAAATATTGTAAAAGGAGATGATTCCGGTACTGTGGCAAGAAAGCTGCAAAATGCAGGATTGGTTGAAAATGCAACAGAATTTGATGCCTTTTTGATGCAGCATGGTTATGATAAAAAAATCAGTGTGGGAGTTGTAGAAATTCCACTTAATGCCACATGGATGGAAATCGCACAAAAGCTTTCGGGTAGTGCAGAATAATATATTTTCTTTTTGTAGAAAACCTCTTGCATAAGAGGTTTTTTTGTGCTAAAATTCATATGTTGCGACTGCGTATAGACAAAACTTACCAGCGTAAAATACACTATAATTCACGTTTGCTGATTTCTGGCCCATTGCCCTAAAACGTTCGGGGTGGCACAGAGAGATGACGGAGACGGGGAAGCGGCAGAGCCGCAGAAAATGGAGGTAAAACATGAGCGTTATTTCAATGAAACAGTTATTAGAAGCAGGTGTTCATTTTGGACATCAGACAAGAAGATGGAATCCTAAGATGGCTCCTTACATCTTCACAGAGAGAAACGGTATCTACATCATCGACT